>JAZQWD010000084.1:0-12274 GCA_045632165.1 Acutalibacteraceae bacterium
AAAAATAGACATAATAGTGCACTATATAAAAAAGCACCCGATACAAAATCAAGTGCTTTATAATTTAAACTTATGCGCCCCAATATTTTCTATCAAGACTTCTAAAAGATATTGCCGAGAAAACGTGACGCTTTTCAATATTTTCACAACCGTCTAAATCAGCAATAGTACGCGCAACCTTTAAAATACGGTCGTAAGCACGGGCCGACATACCAAGACGCTCAAAGGCAAGCGACATATACTGATTTGCTTCATCCGATAAAACACAATACTTTCTTATAAGAGCGGGGGTTAAACGCGCGTTACAGGTTATGCCGTCGTTTTTATATCTTTCGGCTTGAATTTGGCGCGCTTTATTAACACGCGCCTTAATTTCGGCGCTGGTTTCCTCCTGAACTTTACCGCTTAAATCGTTATAGTCAACGGGCGGTACCTCAACGTGTAAATCTATTCGGTCAAGCATAGGACCCGAGATTTTAGCTAGATATTTATGTACCGCCTGCGGTGAACAGGTGCATTGACGGGTGGGATGACCGTAAAAACCGCAAGGGCAAGGATTCATCGCCGCAACAAGCATAATTGAACTGGGGTAAGTAAGTGTTCCCGCCACGCGCGAGATTGTCACCTTGCCATCCTCAATTGGTTGGCGAAGCGCTTCCATAACGTCACGGCGGAATTCGGGGAATTCATCTAAAAACAAAACGCCGTTATGCGCTAACGATATTTCACCCGGTCTCGGCATTGTGCCGCCGCCCGCAATCGCCGCGGGAGATACAGTATGGTGGGGTGAACGAAAAGGTCGGTTTGATACAAACGGTGCATTTTTATCTAAAATACCCGCTACCGAATGAATTTTTGTGGTTTCGATTGCTTCGTCAAAGGTCATATCGGGCATAATGCCGGGAAGTCGCTTTGCGAGCATACTTTTACCCGAACCGGGAGGGCCTACAAGTATGATATTATGTCCGCCCGCAGCCGCAATTTCCATTGCTTTTTTAGCCGCAAGCTGACCCTTAACGTCTGAAAAATCGGGTACAGGTAATTTATTGTCACTTTTAATCACTGTAAGCGGTTGTTTATCTATTAGCTTTTCACCCTGTAAGTGGGCAATAAGCTCTTTAATATTTTCAACACCGTAAACGTCGATACCCTCAACAACCGCTGCTTCAACTGCATTGTCTTTTGGTACAAAAAGGTTTTTTATTCCGTTTTCTTTAGCGGTAATCGCAATAGCTAACGCGCCATTGATACTGCGAAGCATACCATCAAGTGCAACCTCGCCTATCATAACAGTATCAGATAAATCAACCTTTACCTGCTCACTTGCTTTTAAAATAGCAAACAAAACGGGCAGGTCATAAATCGAGCCCTCTTTTTTGCGGTCGGCGGGGGCAAGGTTTACGGTTATGCGTGAAACGGGGAATTTATAACCGCAATTTTTAATAGCGGCACGAACGCGGTCGCGCGATTCTTTAACCGCGGTATCGGGAAGACCTACAATATCAAAAGCGGGAAGCCCGTTTGAAATATCGGCTTCAACCTCTATCATATAAGAATCTATACCAAAAAGACCGACGCTGTTAATTCTTGAAAACAAACCGTTTCACCTACTTTGCTACGTTATTTTTAGGGTTACCTTCTAAAAATGCTTCAATATTTTCGCAAACAATACCTAAAAGTCGTTCGCGTGTTTTAAGGGGTGCCCACGCTGTATGGGGCGTAATAATTATATTCGGCGAGTTAATAAGCGGACAGTCCTCACTCATTGGTTCACTTTTTAAAACGTCAACCGCCGCGCCCGACAATTTACCGCTTTTAAGCGCATCAAAAAGAGCAAATTCATCCACAACACCGCCACGCGCAGTGTTGATAAAAAATGCCCCATCCTTACATTTATTAAATGCTTCGGCGTTCATCATATCCTTGCTTTGTTCAGTAAGCGGACAATGCATTGAAATAACATCACTATTTTTAAGGAGGGTATCAAAATCGACAAATTTTTCGCCCTCACGCGGTGTACGGGTATGCACTAAAACCTTCATACCAAGCGAGAGTGCAACCTTTTCAACAGCTTGGCCTATCGAGCCATAGCCAACTATACCCAAGGTTTTGTCGTAAACCTCGTCGGTCGCAAAAACAAGCGGCGCAAAGCATTTAGACTTAAGCCAACCGCCTTGTTTTACAAACTCGTCATACTGTGAAATCTTGGTATAATGCGCTAAAATATAGCCAATTACCTGCTGTGCTACGGCATTTGTAGAATAGCTACCCGCATTTGCAACAACTATTCCCTTTTCCTTAGCGGCGGTAATATCGATATTGTTATATCCTGTTGCAAACAACCCGATATAACGAAGCCGCGGGGCATTTTCCATTACCTCGCGGTCGATTATAACCTTATTAGTTAAAATTATATCTTTATCCTTTACTTCTTCCATAAGCTCTTCTCGGCTGATTCCCTCAAATTCAGAAACCTCGCCAAACTTTGAAAGTGCTTCTAAGGATAAATCGTTATGCGACTTTAAACTTGCGCTGTCAGTTACGAGTATTTTCATCTTTAGCTGTTACCTTCTTTTTGGTGCCGTCTGGATTAACAATATAAGTATTTTCAAGCTGTGACACCAAGCTCATTTTAAAAGAGTCAATATATTCGCGTCTTAAAACGTATTGTTCTTGCTTTTCTTCTTCGGTAAGACCGACAGTCTTTTGCTTTTTAGCAAGCTCGTTAATACGGTTAATTTTTTCCTGTGTCATACTAAATCTCGTTTCTGCCCTGTAATGCACGGGCTAATGTAAATTCGTCGGCATATTCTAAATCACTGCCGACCGGTACACCGTAAGCCAAGCGTGTAACCTTAATACCCATCGGTTTTACAAGACGGGAAATATAGCTTGCGGTTGCCTCACCCTCTACCGTGGGGTTGGTTGCCATTATAATTTCGGTAACCTCGCCCGACGAAAGACGGCTCATAAGTTCCTTAATACGTAAATCGTTAGGGGTAATGTTATCCATAGGCGAAATAACCCCGTGAAGCACGTGATAGGTGCCACCAAATTCACGAATACGCTCAAAAGCGATAACGTCCTTCGGCTCGGCAACTACACAAATAACCGATTTGTCGCGTGTAGAGTCAGAGCATACCGAACAAACCTCACTGTCAGTAAGACCTTGACACACACTGCAAAAACGAATTTTTCTACGTGCGTTTACAAGTGCTTCGGCAAATTTTTCGGCGCGTTCGGGCGGTTGCTCTAAGATATTTAGCGCCAATCGTTGTGCAGTTTTTTTACCAATACCGGGTAGGCGTTCAAACTGAGCAATAAGCTCGTTCAAAGGGACAATATTAAAGCCCGCCATAATTAAAACATCCCCGGAATATTAAGACCGCTTGTGATAGAGCCCATTTCTTCTTCGCTTTCAGCAATTGCCTTGCCGATTGCTTCATTAACTGCGATTGTAATGAAATCTTCAAGCATTTCAATATCGTCAGTATCAACTGCATCGGGATTAATTTTAACCGCTTTAACGGTGTGCTTACCGTCAACGGTAACTTCAACTAAACCGCCGCCTGCATTTGCGGTGTATTCGCGTTGTTCTAAATCGGCTTGTAAGGTTTGCATATCTGCCTGCATTTTTTGTGCTTTTGCAAGCATTTGTTGCATATTGCCTGCGCCGCCATTGTTGGGAAGTCTTACTTTCATATCTATATCTCCTAAACTTAATTTATTTCAAGTGCTTTTAATTTATCGGCTAATGCCTTTAAAGGGTCTTCATCCGCTACTACCGCTTCACGCTTATATGGTCCTAATTTATACGTAGCACCTAAAACGCGTTGCGCCGCTTCGCGAATATTTTCTTTATACATACCGCCTGCTTGATTAATAAGGGTTTTAAACTGTGAGTTCGGTGCATCAATAAGCAAAAAGTCACCCTTGATATATGCCTTAGAACCCTTTAGAACCCCTGCAATAAGCGGACAAGTACCTGTTAAAATTGCCAAAATCTCGTTCCATTTAGCAACCTCACCCTCGACAGTATCAGCTTTCTTTTCAACAACCGGTGCGGGCGCTGCCTCATTTGAAAGCGGTACGTCAGAATCATCGGGAATAGGTACAACGTCATCATCGGTAATATCTTCGTTATCGTCTTGCTCTACAGTCGGTTCAGTTTTTACAGTAACAGGTGCAGCTGCCTTTGCGATAACCGCACCGTTTTCTAAAGCCGAAATTCGGCGGTCTAATGATGCCAAATCAACCGATAACTGAGGATTACAAAGCTTAACTATTGTCATTTCCATTTCACAGCGTCTATCGCCCGTTTTCATTAAAGCGGTAGCCGACTGCAAAACGCTTAAGGTATAAACAATTTCTTTAATATCAAATTTTTCTGCCTGTTTTTCAAGTGATGCCAAACGGCTTGCCGAGCAAACTATCGGCCGTTTGCCGTCGCGAACGGTTTTAATTATCATCAAATCACGGTAGTGTGAAATAAGTTCAGACAAAAGGCGAAGCATATCAACCGATGAATTGTGAAGCTTATCAATCATTAAAAGGGCTTTTTGAGTATCACCAAGCTTTATACAGTCGCAAAGCTCTAAAAGGTAATCATCCCCCGCCATTGCACAAACGTTCTCAACCGTTTTTTCATCAATATTCTTACTACTGGAAGCGCACAAATCTAAAATTGAAAGCGCGTCACGCATACCGCCATCTGCCGCAGCCGCAATTAAGGTTGCCGCATCGTCAGTTAAAGTTAAGCCCTCGTTTTGTGAAACGTACTGAAGTCGCTCACAAATTTTTTCATTGTCAATTCTTCTAAAATCAAAACGCTGACAACGGGACAAAATAGTAGCAGGAAGCTTATGCACTTCGGTGGTAGCTAAAATAAAAATAACGTGTTCGGGCGGCTCTTCAAGAGTTTTCAAAAGTGCGTTAAACGCGCCGATTGATAACATGTGAACCTCGTCGATAATATAAACGCGGTATTTTGAATTTGCAGGTGCAAAGCCGATAATTTCACGAAGCTCGCGAATGTTGTCAACACCGTTGTTTGAAGCGGCGTCAATTTCCACAATGTCGGTATTTTCGCCGTTTAATGCCGCTTTACAAGCATCACACTTAAGACAAGGGTCACCGTTTTGACTATCAGTACAGTTAACCGCATTTGCCAAAATTTTTGCACAGGTAGTTTTACCCGTACCGCGCGTACCCGTAAACAAATAAGCGTGAACAGTCTTACCCTCAGCCAATTCGTTTTTAAGGGTTTTTGTTATATGCTCCTGCCCAACAACGTCTGAAAAGGTTTGCGGGCGGTATTTTCGGTATAATGCCTGATAAGCCATTTTTACACCTCGTTTTAAATAATAAAAAAACTTGCGTACCCGAGTGTACGGATGAGCCGATTTACTGCGGCGCACAGAAAAATCTACTTAATGCTGCTCGGTTCCCCGCCTGACATGGTTCGTAGCATCCCGTCGCACAGGACCCGCCCATCCGCACATTCCGATACGCAAATGTGCACTAACGCAAATATGATTTTAACACAAAAATAATATTTTTACAATAGTAAAATATAAATTGTTGAAAAAAATTAATAATTTTGTTATAATGTTTTAGTATTTGTATTATATAATACGTTTAGTAGCTTATGCAAGCAAACGTTAAACCAAAATTTGGAAAGAGAAATTACCTTACAATGAATAAAGAAATTTGGGACATTTTTGATGAAAAAGGTGTTTTGACGGGTAAAACTACTGTCAGAGGTCGCGGCTTTTTAAAGCCGGGTGAATACCACCTTGTCGTTCATATATGGGTTGTGTCGGGTGACGGCAGATACCTTATTCAGCGCAGAAGCGAAAATAAAAAGCTTATGCCCGGTGAATGGGCGGCAACAGGCGGTGCTGCAATTTCGGGCGAAAGTTCTTTTGCGGCAGCAAAGCGCGAGCTTTATGAAGAGCTTAGTATAAAGTCAACCGAAAAAACACTAAACAAAATTTTTCGCCTTAAAAGGCGCAATTCATTTTTAGACGTTTGGCTTATTAAAGCCGACCCCACTTTAGACACCCTCACTTTACAGGAAAGCGAAGTAGCGGAGGTTAAGTGGGTTACTAAAGCTGGACTTCAGCAAATGATTAAAAGCGGTCATTTTCACAATTACGGCCGCGAATATTTTCAAAAGCTTTTTGAAAATACCTATATTTTAGAGGGAGCTATTTTATGAGCCAAAACGAAACCAAGCTTTCTTGTGTAAAGTGCAAAGGTTACCTTTTTGAAGAAGACGACGTGGTTTACTGCCCCGTTTGCGGTGCGCCCCACCATAGGGAATGTTATAATGCAATCGGTCATTGTGCGCTAGAAGAAAGCCACGGCACTGAAAATCAATACGACCTTTTAAAAAAGAAAAGCGAAGAAAAACAAAAGCCCGCTTATGAGGTTGTTATTCCGCAAAGCAATAACACTAAGGATGAGTATACCCCCGGGGATGAAATTTTCGAAAATCTTCCACCTATGGACTTTTTGGGTGGTATTCCCGCCGATTTCGAAATTGAAAAAGGCATTACCGCAAAGGAAACCCGCAATTTCGTTATTTCAAACACCCACCGTTATATTCCGAAGTTTACAGAGCTTTCAAAGAAAAACAAATCTTCTTGGAACTTTATTGCCTTTTTCTTCCCCACCGAATGGCTTTTATCACGCAAAATGTATAAAAAAGGCATTATTGTCGGTATGCTTTTTATTATCGCAACCTTGTTATCGGTTCCGCTAAATAATACATTTTATAATTTAGGTATTTTTGACCTTAAAAATTCACAAGAAATTGCACAAACCCTACTTGCCAATATGGCAAATATTCATTGGGGTGTATGGGTTGCAGAATTTGTGGGGCTTGGTTTAAGCCTTGCCTTACGACTTGTTGTTGCGATGCTTGGTGATTTTTGGTATCGCGGATACGTAATAGAAAAAATTAAAGAAATTAAAGAAACAAGTGACGATATTGCCGAAGATTTTCGCCGTAAGGGTGGCGTTAGCTTATTTATGTTCCTGTTAGGTCTTTTGGCAACACAGTATTTACCGTCGCTAATAGCAGCATTGTTTTTGTGAGGATTATTATGAAATACACCACACTTTTTTTAGATTTAGATAACACACTTTTAGATTTTTCAAAAGCCGAAGCAGTTTCAATAAGACGTGTTTTGTCTGAACACAATTTACCCTATGATGATGAAGCAATCGAGGTTTATTCAAAAATTAACCGCGGTTGGTGGGAACGTTTTGAAAACGGCGAAATCCCAAAAGATATGATATACGAGGGGCGTTTTAAAAGCTTTTGCGAGCATTACGGGCTTACCGCCGATACTGCGGTTATGGCGGTTAAATATACCACCTATCTTGGCGAAAGCAACTACACTATTGACGGTGTTTTCGAAGTGCTTGATTATTTAAAAGCAAAGGGTTATTACTTTTGCGCGACCACAAACGGTCTTTGCACCACACAGTATAGCCGTATAAAAGGTTCGGGCTTAGAGCCGTATTTTGACGGTGTTTTTGTTTCTGAGGATGCGGGCAGTCAAAAACCCGACCCCGAATATTTTGATTTTGTTATTTCACATATTCCCGAAAAGGATAAATCAAAAATGCTTGTTATTGGCGACAGCCCATCTTCTGATATTTTGGGCGGTATTAACAGTGGCATTGATACCTGCTGGTATAACCCCGATAATATGGAAGAAAAATATAAACCCACTTATGAAATAAAAGACCTTTCAGAGCTTAAGAATATTTTATAATTAAAAAACCGACTGCGTAAAACAACACGTTTACACAGTCGGTTAAATTATTTCAATATTCATTTTTAAATTTTCTTCTTTCGTTTTTCCGTTTTTAATACCTTATGCGGTACCTACATTTCAAGGGGCGTTCCCCAAGTTAAAAATTATTCTACGGAGCAAAACCTTTTAAAGTTAAATTGTACATTGGAATCACCCTTACAGTTTATTTAATGGAATAAATCATTATTTTCATTAAAATCACCGAACTTTATATTTATTAATCTTTTTTAGATTAATGCTTAACTGTACATTGGTCTCACCTTATCATTTTATTTTTTGATAAAATATTTAACTTTCATAAAGCATCACCGGGGGTTTATATTTTGTCAAATCCTCTTGGAAAAAACTAAACTAGATGAAAACTCTTCCCGCCTTTATTAAAAATTTTTAAAGACCATATTAACATTTAAAGTTTATATTTTTAAAGTCCCTTACGGGCCCGCTTAAATATCAAAATCAAATTTATGCTTTCAAACCAGGTTCTTATCGTAACACCCTTTTTTAAAGATTTAAAAGCCGACAAACTTAAAATTTTGTTATTTAAGAGATCTTACTTCATTGGAATCACGCCTTTCAATTCATTTGAGATAGGTTTCAGGTGGAGTTGTATTTTTCATTTTTGAGCTCCTCCTTTCTCTTTCTGTCTTTATTATAATCAATAGTGCACAAATTGTCAAGCAAAAGTTAATAACTTTTGTAACTTTTTACAAAATGCGCAAAAAATCTATTATTTTTTAGTCACTTGTGATAAAATAGAAAATGTAGAAGGGATATTTTTAAACCCTTGACCTATTTTAAAAATAAAATACATAAACCAAGTTTGGAAGGAGAAAATAAAATGGCAGACAAAAACCAAGAATACAATCCCGATCTAATTACCCTTACCGATGATAACGGCAAGGAATACCAATTTGAGGTACTCGACGCAATCGAAACTGATGAGGCAAGATATTTGGCTCTTCTTCCCACTTATGATGATCCAAAGAAAATGCTTGAAGAAAGCGGCGAATTGGTTATCGTTAAGGTTGGCGAAGATAACGGTGAAGAATATTTTTACGAAATTGAAGACGATGATGAATACGAAACCATCGCTGATGCATTCATCGACCGTTTAGAAGATTTCTTTGAAATTGATAATAAATAATTTTATTAATCAATATTTTTGTATTTTAAGGAAGTCGCAATGCCGGAAAATCTAAAATGATAAATATTTTTTGCTTTTGGCGAAGCCGAAAAAACGAAGCTGTACAAAAGTACCGCGAGTTTTTAAGGCAAAGCCAAAACAAAAAAGATAATTTATTGTCCTGTTTTGTTCGCGGACCGTTGCTTATATAACCCTACACTTTTAATTTTTGGGGCAATACTCTCGTGTGATGGGCTTGCAGACCTCCCGCGGCTGTGCCGAGTTCGGAAGAAGGGAGCGCGAAGTCATACGGTGTGCACCCACCTGGCTTTTGGCTAGGTTATTTTTAAGCACATTACGGCAAAACGGGACTCCTGTTATATTAAAACAAAAAGCATCCCATCTATGACGAGATGCGATAACGTTTATATAAAATGGCGGTACAGCGACAAGCTGTACCGCCATTCTGCGTTATTAGGCGGTTTTGCTCTTTTGCCAACGCTCTTTTTTGCCATTCTCAGCAATACAAATTTGTCCTATACTTCTCATGTGTTTTGCAAAAAAGAGGCGGATCTTCAAGTGCCACCTCTTTTTGTAATGATGTTAGAAGTTTACCTCAGTAACTTCCCAAACAGTAACAATATCCCAGCCGCCAAGCTCATCACGTGCGCGTAGGCGAGCGAAATCTGCACAAGCAGCTTCATAAAACGTTACATGTCTTCCGGGTTTGTTGGCGATGGTGTAAACTATCTTATAAGTTTTCATATATTCCTCCTGTTTTAAGTCCTATGGACTATTGAGTAGATTATTCGATAGTGTATGTTCCAAATTCGTGATAGAACGGTGCAAAATGACCGTTAAGTCCCTGCGGTCTACGAGGTCTTTCCAAAATAGCGAACACAAGCAACTTGAACTTGTTCTTGAACTCTGGCTCTTCCATCACGATGCGGAATAAGGGGGCAACCGCAGAAGGTAAAAGTGCATACGCGCCACAACCGAAAGCGCCAAGCACAAGAGCATCCTTACCATGCTCAACGCCCAAGCGGAAAATGGTACGAATTTTATTGAGCATAATTTCCTTGCCTTCGAGTGTAAATCCACCGTCTTCGGCCTGATAAGAAAGTTCGTCAACACCTGCATAGTGTGACTTGCCGTTAAAACATAGTGCAGCCACAGTGATAACGTCGCACTTAAAGGTTTTATCTCTAAGTGTGTAGTACTTAGAGATGTTGTTTCTGAAGAAAGTGACGTTAGGCGAATAAATTCCGCCGTAGTTGATATCGTGCGGATAGCCGATTTCCTTTAAGGGAACACCGCTGTCGCGAACATTTTTATACTTAGGGTCGCCATACTGATATAACGACTGACTAAGGGTAGAAGAAAAGCAAAGAGATTCTTCTTGGGCACCCATACCGGCATCCCAACCACCACAAGGACGCTTAGCAGAAGCAAGATTTAAAATAGCAGGATTATATCCCTGCGCAATCAGTTGCTCGGCAATATCCATGCAATCAGCATTGATACAACCGGTTACAGTTGTATCATATCTCTTGCCTGTATTGTTAACATCAAAGGGCGTCTTATAAAGCTTTGCACCGTCGATAAATGCCTTGTGATTGCCAAGGTCAATATCGGCAGTTCCGTTCTGCCAGGTGTGAAACAATTCGGTATTTAGCTTATAAATTTCTTTACGGGCATTCTGGCGACCAAACCTACCGCTTGCCATAGTAACCTTCATACGCTCTTCAAACGAGATGCTGAAATTTGACGGCTTGTAATTGTTCAAAGCTTCAACAACTGCATCGGGCACAAGTGAGGAAAAATCTTTGCTTGTATAGAAGCGTTTACGAACCTCAGTAGAGCTGGTTTCAGCAAGAGGAGGAAGAATAACAAATGAATCTTTGCGGTTGGCGAGCAACTGGTTTTCACGGAAGGTTGCGTCTAGGTCAATGCCGTATCTCTCAAAGACAACGAAACTGAATTTGTCGACGTATTCCTCACCATGGCTGGATTTAAGGAGCGTATGTACCTTATCTGCCCCTAGAATCTCGTATATCTCGGCATCAGGATATTGCTTCTGAATCTTGCAGAGTGTCTTAAATCTGCTGGGGTTGATTCCACCGAGTTCAAAGCCCCAAAACTCAAGGTTAGGTTCCGTTTCGCAAACCTTTTCGATGATGGCTTTTCTCTCAGTTTCAGGAAGATAGAACGGGTCATCAATCTTGACAGTCTTTCTCTTGAGGTATTGTCCGTTGGTTGCAACAAACAGTCCCTTGTCTGCTCCAATCGCCTCAACTGCGGATCTCAGTGCCTCAACATGTGCATTGGTGAGTGGATTGAAACTTCCAAAAAGTGCGCAAATTTTCATAATCGTATATGTCCTTTCTGTTGATGGATTATGTACACATTATATCACGCACAATGGGACAAAAATATCCCATTGTACATTTTAATGTTCTTATTTATCTCTTGCTGTGAGTGAAACAACAGTGCAATTTGACTTTGCCACCATTCGATTTTGTGTAACCCAAATTCTGACAAACTTTTTCCTGATTTCATCTTAACCACGATAAATATACCAAAAAATATTTGTTTTATCGAATATTTTAAAACCGACGAGCATTGCCCGTCGGTTTTTTAAAATTATTTAATTACCTTTGTTTCAATTTCTTCTACTGCCTTAGCAATAAAGTCAGCAAGAGGCATAGCGCCCAAATCACCGTTTTCGCCACGTTGACGAACGGCAACCGCACCGTTTTCTACCTCGCTGTCACCAACAACGAGCATATAAGGTACTTTTTGTAGACGTGCTTCACGAATCTTGTAACCGATTTTTTCGTTGCGGTCGTCAAGTTCAACACGCATACCCTTTGCTTCCAACTGCTTTTTAACGTCATAAGCATAATCGAAATGGCGGTCGGCAATGGGGAGAATTTTAACCTGAGTAGGAGCAAGCCACATCGGGAAAGCACCTGCATACTTTTCAATAAGAAGTGCTAAAGTACGTTCATAGCAACCGATAGAGGTACGGTGAATGATATAAGGATTCTTCTTTTGACCGTCGCGGTCTACGTATTCCATACCAAACTTTTCAGCAAGCATTTGGTCGATTTGGATAGTAATAAGAGTATCTTCCTTACCGTAAACGTTCTTAATTTGAATATCAAGCTTAGGACCATAGAACGCAGCTTCACCAACACCAACCTTGTAATTAATTCCAAGGTGGTCGAGAATCTTGCCCATCATATCCTGTGCTTCAGCCCATTGTTCGGGTGTACCGATGTATTTTTCTTTATCATCAGGATCCCATTGTGAGAAGCGG
>JAZQWD010000085.1:0-8653 GCA_045632165.1 Acutalibacteraceae bacterium
TCGTTTTTAAGAAGCACCATACACTCGCTTGCAAGTTCGCGTGCATCCTTAATATGCTCGGTACGGTCAACCTCATACCCCTCGTAATACGGCGAATCGAAAAGACCTTTTGCAAATTTAACGCGCAAAATATTTTTAACCGACCAATCAATCGTTTCAATCGAAACCTCGCCGCTTTCAACAAGCTTTTCAAGGTTTTCGATATAGCACGAATCTACCATATCCATATCAAGACCTGCATTAAGCGCCAGTTTTGCGCAATCACTGCGGTTTTCGGCAACGCCCTGTCTTTCGAGCTGAATAACGGCCTCCCAATCGGAAACCACGAAACCCTTAAACCCTAAATCGCCTCGCAAAATATCATAAAGATGCTTACGGCTAGAGGTTACGGGTTGACCGCTTATATCATTAAAGGAAGACATAAACGTACCGACACCTGCATCAACCGCCGCGCGAAAAGCGGGCAAAACGTAGTTATAAAGGGTATAATCGGAAATTTCGGTGCGGTGGTAATCACGACCGCCTTCGCTAAAGCCGTAACCAAGATAGTGCTTAGCGCAAGCTACCATTGAGGTTTTCTCGCTTATGTCTTCACCTTGAAAGCCCTTTACCATTGCCGCCGCCAAATGAGCACCAACGTAAGGGTCTTCGCCCGGACCTTCAATTATACGCCCCCAACGAGGGTCGTGGCACAAGTCAAGCATGGGCGAAAAGGTCCAATGAATACCGTTGGCCGTTGCTTCTTTTGCAACGTTGCGGTAGCATTTTGTAACAAGCTCATCATTAAACGCAGCCGCAGTCGCAAGCGGAATCGGATAAACCGTACGATGACCGTGAATAACGTCACGACCATAAATCATAGGAATACCCAAACGACTTTCTTCAACCGCGATTCTTTGAAGCTCGTTATATAAATCAGCATCTATATGCCCCTGCGGGTCATTACCTGCAGTAGCACATTCCGCCATTATTATAGAACCTACCTCGCCTTTTCGAATCGCCTCTTTTATATTAACAATATCTTGCTCTTTTCTGGGTCCGAGTGGTTGATTAAGCTGACCGATTTTTTCACGAAGAGTCATCTTCGCAATAATCTCATCAATTTGCTTATCAAATTTTGTGTACATAAAGCACCTCTTAAAAATTAATCTCTAAAACGGAATTTTCGCTAAAATCAACCGTTAAGGTTTTTGTTTTGCCGTCTTTAGCGAAAGTAAATTCAACTATTCCTTCACCTTGAACAACGGCTTTCTCACCATCGACCGATATAACCTCACCGTTTTCACTTAAAGGCCATACCGCAAGTGAATTATTCACAACCGCCTTTGTCATAACACCAAAGGGCAAAGCAACTTCATAACGGTTATTATCTACTAAAAGTTCGGCTTTTCTAATACCCTCGCGACCGTTATACCAGTCAACCGCGATAAAGTAAATATGCATACTGCCGTCGGTTTGCTTGTACATGGCGGTACCAACGTCGTTACCTGTTTTTGCCCAAGTCTTTTCGGTTTTAACTGCTTTTGAAACCTCTAATTTAACAAGGTTTTCGTAAAGTTCTTTAATTGAATTGTGCGCGGGGTAAACCTTTGTATTAAAGAGTATAACCTCGCCGTCACCGATTTTATATTTACAAATAAGGGGTAATCCGCTATCGGTTTTTTCAAGAATTTCGTCACAATCGGTGTAATTCTTGCAAACAGGAAGTTCTACACCATTTTTAGTGTCGGTAACAAATTCAGCTTCACCGTTTAAGAACGAAAATGCGTGATTTTCAAAAGATAAATCAAAGTTTCTTATCTTTTCATAATCGGTAGTGTTAGTCAAATGCGCGCGAGTAAGAATAACCTTACCGCCTTGCTTTACATAAGCTAAAAGTTTGTTTGCTTCTTCTGCTTCGCACATATTGTAGCCCGCAAAAACAAGCAATTTATAGCCGTTTAAAATAGCGTTTTCGCTCTCCATAGGTATAATATCGGGATTGCCGTCGGGTGTACCTGTATAATAACCCATCGGCTTTTTCCAGTCGCCAACACCATGGCGGTAAAGCGCGTCTTGCGGGCGTGAAAGCGGATAAACCGTTTTTAAAAGCTCGCGCCAACTGTCTTCAGCGCAGGTTTGGGGAGTATTATCCCAACCCCACATATTATCGCTGCCAAACATTAAAATACCGTCGTGCTTACCGCTTACAAAAGCGAAGGGAGTATAAAACTCGCCCGAACGGGTATGGGTTTTAATATACTTATAAAAATCTTGTTCTTGCTTTAAATGTTCTAAACATTCTTCCTTAAAGCGGTGGGGATGGAGGAAGTATTCTTCCATTCGCCAAAGACCTTCTTCGGTATTAATATCGGTAACACCGAGCATATAAGAAAGATAAAGCGCCAAGCGGTAGCGGTCGTAATGCTTAATATCTTTAAGGGGTGTTGACGACCATTGCAGCGCGTGGTGAACACCAAATTTCTTCATATTTGCCGATTTACAAAAACCACGCATAAAAGCCACGAGTAATTCAAGCGATGAATACATAGTTTCAGCGCCTACCCACTTATAACCCGCGTTTTTAAAGGCCTTAAACATTACCGACGGGCCCGTATGTCGTGTTTCGCCCGTTGAGATTGCCCTTAACTGATTTGCGGTATATTCTTCGCCCAATTTTACGTCACGCGGATAATTTTTGTTAATATAGCGGTACATTACCTCGCCGTCGTGAATATAGGTAGTCGGCTTGTATTCGCAGTTTGAATGCTCGGGGTCTTCATTATAAGCAATATGGCATAAATCGTGCCATTGGCTATCGTAAGTACAACCGTGAGTTCTGCGTTGCCACCAATAAAAAATCGCACCGTCGGTTTCGTGATTTTGTCGGCCGAGATAACCCTCGCCCTTCAAAAGCTCATCATCGGGCAAGGCATTAAGACCGGGGATTTCACGACCGTCGCACATAATAACATACTGCATACCCATTTCATTTAAAACCTTTATAAAAGGTGGCCAACATTCACTATTTAAAACTCGGCTACCTGCCCAACGGTAAACAGGGCGAATGGTAAGTAAATTACCAACATTATTTGAAACGTACCACGCAAGGTATTCCATCATATAATCAAGACTTTGACCTATATAAATCATATCTCCGGTACCTGTTATGATATCATCATTTTCTTTGATAACTATACGGTCGATATTACCGTTTACCACAGTTTCACCACAGGTTATTTTAAATTCGGCATTGCCACAAGGATTTTTACAATCAATAGATATGCCGTGATAGCCTGCTTCTTCAAAGAAATATTCATTCTTACCGCCTAAGTTTTCGTTTAAATATTCGAGCTTTAAAGTGGTATTGGGCTTTTTAGTATGTAATAAAACATACGCTTTACCGTTAGCAGTGCCTATAGTAGAGTTACTGATAATGCTTACCATAGCATCGGGTTGCTCGATAACGCCAAGCTCTTTAATACAATATGGCAGCGGGTCGTGGTAGCTAGAAATAAGCTTAATTTCAAGCTTGTTGTTTTCTTTTAAATATTCTTTTGGTAAATCGATTTCCCACTCACTACAGGTGTGGCAACGCTCAAAAACCTCATCACAGAATATGGTTTGACCGTTTAGCTTAACCTCAAATTCAGGCCATTCCTTACGGCTTAAGAATTGAGCGGTCCATTCAAATTTCTCTTTACCGACAACGCTAGGCGCAAAGCTGGGCAAAAGATTTTGACCGATTGCCGACAAAACAGGGCGTTCAACCCATACCTTACCGCTGTATCCCCTACCTTCCACAAATACACCGACGTGAGCTGTATCAAGCGGAATTTCAATATCTCGGACAAGCTTTTGCCAGTCGTAGGTGCCGGTCGGCAAATCGATTATAATAGTTTTATCGGGTGCGTTATGAATGCTGTGACGGCTGACACCTTCCTTTTTAAGGCGCACGTCAACCCTCATTCTCAAAAAGCCATTGTCGGAAATTTTAAGGTCTTCAGCCTTGACCGATATACCCATTTTCCAATCAGTCGGCAAATTTGCCATTTCAAGATATGAAAGCACCGGCTTCCACATAACCTTTTTATAAACACGCTTTGTATAAGCTTCATTTTTTTTGCAAGAAAGGTCAAGACAAAATTGGTCTTGATTGGCATTATCGCTATCAAGCGCATCGGTTAAAAGTCGATAAAGTGTAGGTGTGTCCGGCTCGTTTTTCCACAAATAATAAGTGGCGGTTTCACCCACAACAAACAAACGGTATTTTTTATCGGTTTTTACATTGGCAGAAAAATCAAATTCTACCGTTTTTTGCGGACGGATGGTAACACCATTTTCGTAATCTTCAAAAAAGTTATAATATTTTTCGAAATTCATATCTCGCACATCCTTTGTGTGTTATGGGTTAATTATAAAATATTTATAATTAAACTGCAATATTAAATAATTGTTATTATACTATATTTAAACAAGAAAACCCCTCTAATTAAAACTAATTAAAGGGGTTAAAGTATGGTTTATAGTTTTGTCTGCCATTCGCTTTCTTTAAAGCCAACGAACACGAAATCTTCACCGATAAGTAACGGTCTTTTAACAAGCATACCATCGGTAGCAAGAAGTTTTAGCATTTCTTCCTCTCTCATTTGTGGTAACTTGTTTTTAAGGTCAAGCGATTTATATAAAAGCCCGCTTGTGTTAAAAAATTTTTTAAGCGGCAAACCACTTTTAGAATACCACGCACTTAACTCGTCAAAAGTCGGGTTCTGAAGCTTAATGTCACGTAATTCATACGCTACATTATTATCATCTAACCACTTTTTTGCTCTTTGACAGGTGGTACATTTTGGATAGCATATAAATTTTAACATAAAATCACCTATTCGCAAACTTCAATATAAAAACTAACGGGGCGGAAACCGTCATTACAAGATATCATTGCCGATTTTGGGTTCTTCATCCATCCGTCGTAAAAATTACCCCCGCCGTTTGCAAGCGCTTTAACAAAGGGTCCAACATTTTCCCATGCGTTGTTACAAAAACCGTCGGGTATTTCACCACAGGAATAAAAAGTTTTACCCTCTACCATTTCACAAGGGTTTTCTAACGGGTTTTCATATTTTTCAATTAAATCGTCATACCTTGCCTTTCGCATAACGGTTATTTTAATTTTCAAGTTAATCCACCCCTTTTTATCTATTATAAAACAACCCAATGTATTCATGGTATAAACTTTACATCATTAAGTTCTATTTAAAATCTCTAATGCTTTGTCTCTTATGACTTGGTCCGTTTTCGTAGAATTAATAATTGCTCTCAATACGTCTGTTTCAAGGCGTCTATTGAAAATTGCATTTGCCTTTCCTATGCGAGATTTTATGGCTTTCGATGTAAATCCTTCACCTGCTAACGTTGCAGTCTTTGAAGCAAATTCATCATAATGCTCCACAAAAACACGCATGCCAACACCATTAATTAACCCCATTAATTCATTCTTAAAGTCAGTGCTATGAATCGGCAAAATTAGTTGTTTAAAAACATGGGGGCGTGACACTACATCTAATACATTGGAATAGTCACTATAGGAAAAACAGTAATCATTTTTTATAATAAGTGGTTTATCGTCTGCCCAGTATGTACCCTGTATAGAACTTATCTTTCCGGAAGTTAAATTCCAATTTTTAGATGCGGCAATATGGTTACCATCAGCAATAGAAAATTCCTCTGCAACACCGCCAGCTTTCGGTTCAGCTAAATAAGCCGGATTATTGGTTATAAAAACTACAAAACCCTTATTAATCTTCTTCAAATCACAAAAAGTTTCAATTCTATAAATATCTCTCCAAATTGCATATCTTCCGTTAGTAGTATCAGAATGATCACTTAATTGTGCAAAAATTCCATTGCGGTTATTAAAATCTCCCTTTTTTTGCTTATATTTGAATTCTACTAGAACTGTTTCGTCATCGTCGTTATCCTTTACCAACAAATCAAAATGAATAATATTTTCTGAACATCTCCATCCTATGGGCTTCGGTTCGGAATATTCAGGAAGAACGATACAATTCGGTAGCATCTCTTTTAATTTAATGGCAAATGCATCTCTTAACTGCGCTTCGGAAACAAAACAGTCATATCCTTCTTTGTATAACTCGCTCATGATTTTTCTAACTACTTTTTCATTAATCATTTTAATTTCATACTCCTTATCTAATTTATATCGGTTATTGGTTTTAATGTTTCTTTCAATCTAATTTTTATTATAGTATATTATTGTAAAAAAACAATACTTTTTTATCTTAATTTTCGAACTGTAGTAAATGGGCAGGCGGGTGAAAAGAAAAAAGCAGGTATCAAATCGCTTTGATACCTGCTAAATCTTTATTAAGTTCTCATAAATGGGTAAATTGTGGGTAAAATGCCCATTTGACACTTATCACACCCCGAAAACCCGCATAAATAAAGGGTTTTATTAGTCGAGGGGTTTCATTGTGGGGACCCCTTTGGAGTACCTTCGTATGAGCTCACATATTCTCACGAAAGCTCACTTTTCATAAGGCTTAGAAAAAATATAGTTCACGAAAGTTCACGTATATTCACGCCACGAAATAAAAATTGGTTTAAGGTGTGGTTTAAATCGGCTTACGCCACAGTTTTTATAGAAGTACAATGAAACCCATTTAATGCTTTTTATTTTTTATCATTATACTGAATTTTAAATAATAAATCAAGAGATTTTAAAATTTTTCTCTTTTCTAAGAACCATTGCCACAAAAACTCTATATCGTTCTTGTCATCAGTATTGAAATAAATATGGGATGTTCTAAATGCTTCTTTAACTAGGGTAATGGTCTTATACAAATCTTGTTTTGAATAAATTCCTACATATTTAGTATGCAGTGTGCGTATATCCCCGGCAAAGCGGTTATCCCTCTTGATTATGACGACAGCTTTGGTTTAGAATACCCCACCTTTAATGCCGCACTTAGAGGCAACGATATGGATGAACTCATAATTAAATATCAACTTGAAAACGCTTGGCGACACAATCTTGATATGTATTTAAACATTTGTATTGATGTTGCATCAGAGCAACTTGGAATAGCAACCGATGAAGTCCGCAAAGAATTTTTAACCGTGCTACAAAAGTTTTGCAATTTAACCGAAAAAGAAATATCTTCAATAACAAATATATTGTCAGTATTTTTCTCTCCATTACTTGCATTTTATTACGAAGAATATATACACATTCTTCAAGTAAAAACCCACTCATTTATTAAGAAAACACAACTTTAACTTAATTCTATATACATAAAATAAAAGCCCTGAAAATGATATACACCCAAAAGTTAGACGCTTTTGGGGTGTATATCAAACAATCGAGGCTTTTTAATATTTTAATATTCAAACTCCCACATCATAGCATAGAAATCATTAGATTTGCCATTAGTCATAATTTTAAGACCGTAATTCATAAGCTGTGAGCCGTAATAAGTTTGACCGGTTGCCTTATCAGTATAAATACGATTTTCATCCAAACCGTAAAGCTTAACACTGGTTTGAAGATTTATAGCGTTGGTTTTAAGGTGCATTAACAAATATATTGTCAGCATTTTTCTCTCCGTTGCTTGCCGTTTATTATGAAGAATATATACACATTCTTCAAGTGAAAACCCACTCATTTATTAAGAAAACACAACTTTGACTTGATTTGGTATACGTAAAATTAAAGCCCCGAAAATCGGGGCTTTTTTTGTTTTATTAAATTGTTCAAACTTCACATCATAGCGTAGAAGTCGTTTTGTTCGCTGTTAATCAGTCTGCCAATTTGTTTTATAATAATTTATTAAAATATAAACAACTAAAATTTTAGATATTCAAAAAATCTTTTCTATACTCAAGACCGAAAGCATCAGCAACAGCTTTGAGTTCTTCATCGCGGATAGTATTAATATGAGGAAGGTGTGCAATAGACATATAAAGTTGTGCAGCTTTTTCAACGGTTTCAATAAGACCAAAGGTTTCATCCATATCCTTACCTGCGCCGTAAATGCCGTGAAGGCCCCAAACTACAAGGCGATAGTCCTCCATCTTTTTAGCGGTTGCAATACCGATTTCGTTATTACCGCAAACCATCCAAGGAAGAACACCAATACCGTCGGGGAAAACAACTATACATTCGGTGCACATTTCCCAAATGGTGTGGGTGAACTTTTTATCGTCAAGCTCGTGTACGTGAGTCATTGCAAGGGTTGCGGTGGGGTGTGTATGCATTACAACACGGTGGTTAGGGTCTTTTTTAAGGCGTGTCATATGGCTCATAAGGTGGGCAGGTAATTCACTTGTGAAGCGACCGCCATCCTTATAACCCCACAAAAGCTCAGCAGTTGTACCGTCCTTTGCAATACGGATAATGCCAAGGTTGGTTTCGGGGTCAAATTCAACGTTCTTAAAGTATTTGCCGGTACCTGTTACGATAAAGATTTTACCGATAAGGTCGGTTGCATCAAAGCCGGTAGGAATAGTGCGAATAACGTTATCAAGGTCAAGATATTCAGCAACTTCTTCGGTTTCAAGCATATAGCTTATGTTACCACCGTTACGTTCGTCCCAACCAAGACGGTACATATTAGCGGTTGTTTTCATCATTTCTTGCACAAAGGGTGCTGTT
>JAZQWD010000086.1:0-5666 GCA_045632165.1 Acutalibacteraceae bacterium
GTCAACACGGTATACCACAAATGAAAATTGCCGATATTTTTGCTGATAAAAAGGTACTTTTTAAAGCGAAAAAAGAGGCGGAATTATTACTGAAATATGACCCGAAACTAAAGTTCCCCGAAAATAAGGAACTTCGACAAGAGGTTATAGACCTTTATAAACGCTTAAATTGAAATAAAAAAACGCACCCACACGGGTGCGTTTTTAATTTTAATTAATAGTTTTCAGCGTGAACTTCAAAATATGCTTGGGGGTGTGCACAGGTGGGGCAAATTTCGGGTGCCTTTGTGCCAACAACCAAATGACCGCAGTTGCGGCATTCCCAAACCTTAACCTCGCTCTTTTCAAAAACAGCTGCAGTTTCAACGTTTTTAAGAAGTGCACGATAGCGTTCTTCATGGTGTTTTTCAATAGCGGCTACTAAGCGGAACTTTTTAGCAAGTTCAGGGAATCCCTCTTCGTCGGCGGTTTTAGCAAAGCCCTCGAACATATCGGTCCATTCATAGTTTTCGCCGTCAGCAGCTGCTGCCAAGTTTTCAGCGGTGTCGCCAATGCCGTTAAGCTCTTTAAACCACAATTTAGCGTGTTCTTTTTCGTTGTCAGCGGTTTTAAGGAATAAAGCGGCAATTTGTTCAAAGCCCTCTTTCTTTGCTTTTGATGCAAAGTATGTGTATTTATTTCTTGCCTGTGATTCGCCTGCAAAAGCGGCCTCAAGATTTTTTTCGGTTTGTGTACCTGCGTATTTTGACATAGGAAAATACCTCCTTAAATTTATATAAACATAATAACATATTTTTTATAAAAAAACAAGAGACACTGCAAAAAAATGCGGTGTCTCTTTTGCCCCTAAGCGAATTATTCCGAGGGCATGATTATTTGAAAAAATCCAAAACGGAAACGGGTTTATTGTTCTTGGTGGCTTCTAAATGAAGGTGCGGTTGGTCGCTTGATTCACAAGGGACGGTACCTGCCTTACCGATTAAATCGCCGCCCTTGACTTTATCGCCTGCTTTAACCTTAGCATCTTTTATACAAGCGTACTTAACTATAACTCCGTCACCATGGTCTATTGTGATTACGTTACCAAGTGTTAAGCTTTCTTCTATTGAAAGCACCTTGCCGTCGGTTAATGCACTTATAAAAGTACCTTCTTTGCAGGCAATATCAACTGCGGGATGTAATCGCATATCGCCAAAGGTTTGTGAAAATTGAAGTGTATCTGTGCTAAAATCCTTTAAAATATCACCGTTTACAGGCATCGTATAGCTTTTTGTGTAGGGCTCGTTGCTTACGTTGTCGTCGGTTGGTGTCGAGGGCATAATTTCTGATACGAAATCTTTGGGATTTTCGGGGATACTACTATTATATGATGAATCGTTGCTGTTGTATTCTTGAGAATTATCGTTATTAGAATTATTGTTGTTTGGTTTTTCGATTATTGAAGTGTCTGGGTCGGCGGTATTGTCGTTCATATTTGAAAGACCAATCCACGCAACGGCGGCAATAACGATTAGTGCAACTATAATAATTATATAAAAAATATAATTCCCTTTTTTGTTTGAGGAATAGGGTGTGTAATTCATTTTTTATCCTTCCTTTCAAAAATATTATTACCGAAAAAGCGTTTTAATATTCTTTAAAAAAATTAAAAAATTGTTCATATTGTATTAAAATTTATGTTTTATATTATACTTGTACCTTGACGGAAGCCGCAACCTTCAAGGTATGGCTTTTTCGATAGAAGAAGTCCTCTCCTCAAACCCCTTAAAAGAGAAAGAACCGTAGTTTTCTACGGTTCTTTTTCTTTATTTATTTTTAAGTTTTTAATTACAATTTCAAAACGGTTAGCGTTATCGGTTATCTTAATTGGAAGACCCGCGCCTGAAATATACATTTTATATTCTCCACCGTCACAATCACCTTTTACAAAAAAACGGTTATCGTTTTCATAAACGGTGTATTCTTGCGTTTTAAAAGCCGAATATAAAAAATTTACTGCTGCGGCTTTATAATTATTGTCGGTTTCAATTTTTATACCGCTGAATTCGGCGGTCAAATTATCGTCTTTAACGTTAAATATTAGCCCTTTTAGTTCTTCGGGGTGCTGCATTGAAAAGGTTGTGTTGCCATTTGCTTTAATATCTACAGCCATTTCATAATATTCGTTAAAATAGGTCATTTCGGCGGTGAAGGATATATTCCGCGTAACAGGTTTTATATTTGTTTTTTGCGCGCATCCAATTAAAGGAATAAGCAAAATTAAACACAAAATTTTTTTCAAAGCATACCGCCCCTTTTATATTAAAGGGCTTCAATCATATCACTGGGTAAAAGACCCGCTTCGCCGGTTGTTTTTACCGCATGGTCGGCAGACAAGCTGTGTAGATATACCGCCGCTTTTGCTGCCTCAAAAGGTGAAAGTCCTTGCGCTAAAAGTGAAACGGTTATACCACTTAAAACGTCACCGCTACCTCCTGTTGCCATACCGCTATTACCAATGGTATTGACGTAAATGTTGCCCGTTGGGTCAGCAATAATGGTGTTACTGCCTTTTAGCACTAAAATGCAGTTATACTGTTTTGCAAAATCAGTTGCAATTTTTAAGCGGTTTTGTTCGACAACTTTCACACTGCATTTTAAGAGACGAGCCATTTCGGCAGGGTGAGGAGTTAATATAATTGAAGCATTTGCCCTTTTTAATAAATCTATGCGGTTTGCTAACGCATTTATGCCATCCGCATCAATAACTATGGGGCAGTTGCAGTTTTTAATTAGTTTTTCTAAAAGACGTAAAGTATGTTTAGTGTTTGAAAGACCGCAGCCGAAAAGCACTGCGTTTGTCTTTTCAAGGGCGGTGGTTAGATTAATAAACGAAGATAAACTGCCTTTTAGTGTTTGTGATTTGGGCAAACATACCGCTTCCGGTACAGCGGTAGTTAAAATAGGATAAATAGATTTCGGAACAAGGCATTTTGCAATTCCAACACCGCTTTTAAGACAAGCGCGTGTTGATAAGATGGCGGCGCCTGCCATACCATAGCTTCCGCAAATGAGTAATGCGGTTCCAAAAGTGCCTTTGTGGGAATTTTTAGGGCGATTTGGTAAAGTGGGATAATCAAGCAGTTTTATATTACTTTCAAGCGGTTTTACCCCTATATCTGCTATTTCTACCTTGCCGCAAAAATCAGCGGAAGTCGGCAAATAAAAACAGGGCTTGGGCGCAATAAAGGTAATAGTTAAATCTGCTTTAAATGCCGTACCCAAAACTGCGCCGTTGTCACAGTCAATACCCGACGGGATATCAATAGCAATTCGAGTAGCGGGTTGACTGTTTAATTTATTAATAAGTTCTATAAGATTTTCATTTAAATTACGGCAAAGACCAATGCCGAAAACAGCGTCGATTATAATATCAAACTCACCGTCAAAATTGTCGAAAATAATATTTTGCGGCAAAAGTGAAAAATAATGAATAGCATTTTCGGTTTTGGGTTTTCCAAGTGGTAAAAATACTGAAACCTTAGCACCGCTTTGTAAAAGATTATTTGCAATTACAAAACCGTCACCGCCGTTATTACCGTTACCGCAAATAACGGCAACCTTTTTGTCTTTGATAACGTAATTATTAATTATAATTTCACTGGCCTTATTGCCTGCAGTTTGCATTAAATCGGCAAACGAAAAATCGCCGCTTTTAACGGCATTTTCCTCTGACAATTTAATTAAATCGCGAGTTAATACGTTCATAGCGGCGACATCCTTAAAAATTATTTAAAAGCGGAAAGAGAAAGGAACTTGGGAAGAGATTTTTTAATTGCAGTTTGTAGCTTATCACTTGGTGTGAATACAATATAATTTACCTTTGTATCTTCCTTTGAAGCAACCAAAAGGTATGCGTCGGGGTCGTTTTGGTTGCAAGCGAAAACAATGTTTTCCTTCTTAACGTTTTGTAAAAGGTGGGGATTGTATTTTTCAATACGTTCAACGTTTGCAAGTTCAAAGCTTGAAATACGTTGACGCGATGATTTGTTGATGATTTTATCAACGTCCATTGTACCGTTAGTCACGATATATTCGTATTCGATATTGAGCTTTGCGGTGAGCCACCACGCACCGTAACCAATAGCTACAACAAGAATTGGGGTGAGAGGTCCAACGAATTGCGAACCAAAGAATACAAGGAATAGGCAAAGCAAAATGGCGAATATCCATATAGAAAGGAAAATAGCAATGCCTTTGCCGCTTTTTTTAATACTTACGATTTGTTCAAAAAAGGTATCCATAATTTTACTCCAAATAAATTATTTTTTTATATTATACTACAAAATGGTTACTACTTGCAATAGTTAATATTTTAGTATATAATATTTATTTAAAGAGGTGTGGAAAATGAAAATAAATAAAAAATTCAAAATCGAAGCAATAAATGGGCAAATGGTTATTATCGACAGTGAAAGTGACAAAGTTTGCGGTAATGCCGATTTTAATGAAATTAAAATGTTTTTGTGGGAATTAGCGCAAGACCGCGAAATTACCAAACAACAAATGCTTAGTGAAGTTTTAGCAAAGTATGAAATTTCCACAGTTCTCGCTTTAGGCGAAATTGATTATTTTATTAAAAAGATAAAGGAATATGGTATTAGTTTATAATGAATAAAAAACATAATAAAAAAGCGCTTTCGTGGATATATAATTGTAGCAAAAAATACATACCGATTATTATAATTAATTCTTTGTTTTCGGCTATAATTTCTTTGTCGTCGGTTTTTCTTGCATTAACCTCTAAATCGGTTATAGAAATTGCAACAGGCGACAAAACGGGAAGCTTATTGAATTATGGGCTTACGCTTTTGTTTTTAGTTGTTACACAGGTGTGTTGCAATGGTATTGAAACGTACTTAAAAGCATACACGGGCGGTAAATTTACTATAACTTTACGAAACCAAATTTTTAACGTTATCGGTAATCGAGGATATGCAAAAATTTCAAAATATCATTCGGGCGATTTGTTAAACCGTATTACAAGCGACATTGATATTGTGCAAGCATGTGTTGTTAATATTATACCAAGCGTTGTAGCAATGCTAACTAAAATTATAGGTTGCATATTTGCCCTCATTATGCTTGAACCCAAAGTTGCTATTTTGGTTTTGATAATTGGTGTTATTATTCCCGCTTTAGGAAGAATTTTAAGTAAGTATTACAAACATCTTCATAAGGAAACACAAAGAACCGAAGGTGCGTCGCGCGCATTTATGCAGGAATGTTTTGAAAATCTTTCGGTTATGAAAACCTTTAAAACAAAAGCCCCTATTACCGAACGCTTGCAAAATCTTTTTAATTATAATTATAAATTAAAAATGAAGCGTGCAATTGTTTCTACGGTTATGCATACCGGTATGTATTCGTTATTTACCGTTGGTTATTACGGTGTGTTAATTTGGGGCGCGACCCAAATTTCAAAACCCGATACTACCTTTACTTTTGGTATGCTTACTGCGTTTTTACAACTTGTTTCGCAGGTTCGTACACCGCTTCAAAATATTTCAGGTATTTTACCGCAGTATTTTTCTGCTTTAGCATCTGCTGAACGTTTAATCGAACTTGAAAAGCTTGAAGAAGATGCTGAACCGCTAAGCGATAAAGAAGTTGAAGAAATATATAAT
>JAZQWD010000087.1:0-5123 GCA_045632165.1 Acutalibacteraceae bacterium
TACAATGGATTTATTTAAATGGGATGACAAATATTACGGTATTAACTGCGGTGGTAACTGGCAAGGTGGACCTTTCTTAGTTTATTACAATGCTACACTTATTAAGCAAAAGGGATATAAAACACCCCTTCAGCTTTATAAAGCAGGCAATTGGAACTGGGACACCTTTGAAGAACTTGCAAAGAATATGACCGATAAAAGTAAGAATTACTATGGCTTCGGTTGTGAATCAACTGTACAAGTTGCATTCTTAAGTTCTATCAAAACCGACTTCGTTAAGGTTTCTAACGGCAAAATGACTAATAATTTGAATGATGCTAACTTATTAAAGGCATTAAGTTTTGTTTCAAATTTAAAAGCAAATGGTTATATGGAACCTAGCTTGTCAGGCGGCGGTGTTGACGACCGTGCTATGACCATAAGAGGTTCTTGGATGTTACAAAAGCAATTTTATGATCACTGCTATGGTGATGACGGTGAGGTTGTTCCTGTTCCTTGTCCTAAGGGTCAAAAACAGGTTGTTGCATCACAGTCCCGTGTAATCAGTATTGTTCGCGGCGCAAAGCAAACTAAAGCCGCTCATTTGGCTGCTCGTTATTTTGTTGATCCTGACAGTTATAATATGAATGATCAGATCAAGAGCAAGCAAATGCGTGAAATGTTCTATTCAGCATCAAAGAGCGATAACATTTATTGCGGTATGGGTGTTGGTGTAGCACAGTATGACGACCCTCAGTTATATTGGGATCTCTTATACTTATCAGAATATTCAGTAGCGGATATTCCTGTAAAATTAAAACAGCACGAAAGTGTTATTAACGGTGTAATTGATAAAATTAAAAAGGATTCCGCTTTATTTAACTAAAAACCAAAGGAGGTATTCAAATTGAATAAATTACGTAATTTATTTAAAAAAGCCACTACTTGGTGTGTTATTTTAGCAATTGTTGTAATTTCTGCAAGCGCTGCCGTAATTGGCGGTATTAACAGCAAAAAGACTACCTATAAAAGCGCTTATGAAAGAATTATGGCAGAAGACGGATTTATTTACGGTGTTACGGTACCATGGTGGAAATACTCTAAATCTGCATTTGGTTCATACGTAAAGGCAGATGGAACAACCGTTTTGCCTACTTATGATGAAGCTACTTTCCGCGACATTATTTTAAACTGCAAGTCAATAGGTCTTAATTCAATTAACTTCTGGCTTTTTACATATTATGCCGGTATTAAGACCGACAGCGTAGGCAATATTGAAGGTTTTGACGAGTATTTTATGGATAATTTACTTGCAGTAATGGAACTTTGTAAGGAAAACGATATGTCAATTGCTCTTACAACCTATGTTCACACCATGGAAACCATATCTTACAGAGAAACTGAAGATTGGGGCGAACTTACGTTCCAACCCTTGGTAAATCCTGATGTGCGTAAGCAGTTTATGGACAAAATTTTAGACCCACTTTGTGAGGCAATTAAGGATTATGAAGATATAATTACTCTCTTTAACGTTTACAGCGAGCCCGAAGGTCAAGTTGATGGTCGAAATGGTGCGGCATTCGCTACTGACTGGGAAAACAACTTCATATTCATTAAAGATTCGGTAGCGGTAATGAAAAAGCATTTCCCAAATATTCCCGTTACTGTAGCAGGTGGTTGGGGCAGTGAATTGTCAAACTATAATGAATTGGGTCTTGACCTTAACGGTACCGATATTTATGAAGCGACCGGCAAAGTATACGATCCGGACGACGAAAATTCTGATATGCCTGTTATTTGTATGGAATTTGGTCATGACGCGGGCTCGGGCGGTGATACAGTGTCTGATGAGGTCAAAATCAATCACATGAGCAAATCCATGAACAATTTTAAAGTTCATGGATACGTTGGCGAATATTATTACGCTTATAACGGTGGTACCGGTGGCGGTCTTTCGTTCCTGAACAATGATACTATGCCTAACTCTCTTTGTAATATGATACCCGCTATGCGTTATATTATTGAAGACCAAAAGGCAGAGTTCAGAGGTGTTGATCTTTCAGAAGTTACCGCACCCGATAAGCCCGGTCTTATAGGTATGGAAAATTCGCTTTCTATTTCTTGGATCGCTTCCAGACGTGCTGATAAGTATAAGCTTGAAGTTTCTAAAGACAACAAAAAATGGGAAGTTGTTGATGATAATATCCTTCCTGAAGATATTGACGCGGACGGTAATAATATTTGCGATTACACCTTTAAAACACCACAAGCCGGCGGTGAATGTTATTACCGTGTAACTGCCTACAATTCTGATGGTGAAAGCGCAGTTTCGGATTCTCGCTGGTATAATATTCCCGAACTTTTCTGTGACGAGGACGATAATTTGATTAAAAACCATAGCTTTGAAACTGGTGATTTTACAAATTGGACCAACAATGCGCCCGATGCATTTAAACTTGTTAAGGGTGAAGCGGCAGAAGGTGAGTATTATATCGATGTTGACGGTAAAATAACTTGGAATCCGTTATATCAAACCGTTAACGTAGAAAGAAATACGGATTATGTACTTACTTTCTGGGCAAAGTCTCCTAGTACATATGATCGACAGCAACCGCCAACAGTATATAAATTGATTGATACAGCTATTTGGTCGAATTTCACCGGTGACCTATATTTCAAAAATTTCGGCGATGACTGGAAAATTTATAATATGACCTTTAATTCCGGTGAACGCGATCAAGTTACCGTTTACTTTGCTGATGGTAACAGTCAAGATTTATGTATCGACTCGGTTTACTTGTTTAAAAAATCGAACTAAATAATGTGAGGTTATAAAGATGAAAAAAATAATAGCTATTATACTTTCTATTTGTTTAATTACTTCACTTTTTATTTCTGCATTTTCAATGGTGAATGCAGAAACATCGAAAAATTTGGTAATTAATGGTACGTTTGACACCGACCTTTCAGGTTGGACTAACTGGCAAGGACAGCCTGTGCCTTCATCAGCGGCTAATTGGGCATCAGATGGCACTTGTCAGATAACTGCTTGGCAGGCAGTATGGCAAACTATAGATGTTGAGCCAAATACCGATTATATTTTTAGCTTTAAAGCAATTCGTCCTGCTGCAAGTGCAAGCTCGTTGTCATATGCAATAAGAAAAACCGATACTACAACTGATGTTTTTGCATCTTCTGTTTCGGTTAATGCTAATAGCTCAAGCCTTGTAAGCGATACCTTTAACAGTGGTGATAATACTAAGGTTATGATTCGTTTCTATGCGCCCGGCAGCTTTAAGGTTGATGACGTTTCAATTGTAAAGGTTGAAAAAGAACCTGAAGGTGGGGAAGAACTTGATTACGATAAAGAATACGTAACAAACGGTTCTTTTGATGCTGATCTTTCAGGTTGGACAAATGTTTCTGGTCAACCCGTACCCTCATCTTCTGCAACTTGGGTAAGCGGAAAATGTCAAATCGCTGCATGGCAAGCAGTATGGCAAAAGTTAACTCTCGAACCCAACAAAGATTACACATTATCTTTTGTTGCAACTCGTGCAGTTACCAGTGCAGGTGCGTTGGATTATGCAGTAAAAACGAATGATACTTCAACAAATATTTTTGTATCTTCTGTTACTGTTCCCGGCAGCTCAAGTCAATTTGTAAGCGTTACTTTTAACAGCAGTAACAATACCGAAGTAATGCTTCGTTTTGGTTCTGCCGGTCAATTTAGAATTGACAACGTAAGTGTTAAGTTAAAGAAAGAAGTAACTGAAGAAATCGACTACACTAAGGAATACGTAACAAACGGTTCTTTTGATACCGACCTTTCAGGTTGGACAAATATTTCAGGCAACCCTGTACCTTCAACTTCTGCAACTTGGTCTAATGCAACTTGTCAAATAGTTGCATGGCAAGCAGTATGGCAAAAGGTAGAACTTGATGCTGATAGAGATTACGTATTGTCATTTAAGGTAATCCGTGAGGCTGATACCGATGGCACCTTGGATTATGCAGTAAAGATGAATGATGCTTCAACAAATATCATTTCTTCGTCTGTAGCAGTTGCAGGTAAAACTGCTAAAACTGTAAGTGTTACATTTAATAGTGCAAAGCTTACCGAAGTAATGCTTCGTTTTGGTTCATCGGGTAGCTTTAAAATTGATGATGTTAGCATTAAAGCAGCAAAAGAAACATTAGACAAAAATTATGAATACATAACAAACGGCACTTTCAACGCTGGCCTTAACGGTTGGACCGATATTTCGGGTAATGCCGTAACATCATCCTCTGCAAGCTGGGCAAACGAATCTTGTAAGATTGTTGCTTGGCAGGCAGTATGGCAAAAAGTAACGGTTGAACCTAATACTGATTATATATTTACTTTTGAAGGAATTCGTGATGCTGCTACTGAAGGAACTTTAGATTATGCAGTTAGAAAGAACGATACTTCTACAAATATCTATGCAGATTCAGTTAAGGTTCCCGGTGGAACAAGTCAAAAAGTAACAGTTAAATTCAACAGTGGCGATAATACTGAAGTAATGCTTCGCTTTTACTCGGGAACTACTTTTAGAATTGATAATGTTAGCATCAAGGCATGTGTTCATGGTAATACAACAATCGTTACGAATGCAGCCACCTGTACAGCAAACGGTTCTGTAACCACAACTTGTGATGATTGTCAAGAAGTTGTTTCAACCGAAACTATTGAAGCTAAAGGTCATAACTACGAATCAAAAGTAACCGAACCTACATGTACTGAAGAAGGTTACACAACTCATACTTGCTCAAAGTGTGGCGACAGCTACGTTGACGGCAAGACTGATGCCGTAGGTCACACCTATGACGATGATTACGATGCTGACTGTAATGTTTGCGGCGAAACTCGCGAAGTTGAAGCTCCTCACGAACATACTTACGGTGAATGGATTGTTACCACACCCGCAACTGACGCTGCCGCTGGTAGTCAGTATAAAGAATGTGAATGCGGCGACAAGATTGAAATGGTTATCCCCAGAAAGATTAAGTTCGCAGGCGCATCATTAACACTTGAAAGTAATATTGCTATTAACTACAAGGTTAAGCCCGAATACTTTAATACAGATAAGTATGACGAAATCTACCTTATCGTAGAATGGGCA
>JAZQWD010000088.1:0-2994 GCA_045632165.1 Acutalibacteraceae bacterium
CCACCGAAGGATTCGGGGTCATAGGTACAGTGTACAACAGTAATATTACCATCTTCATCAGTTTCATGAGAAGCATACTTAATATAATAAGCGCTCTTTAAACGAACCTCTTTCTGGGGGCAAAGGCGGAAATATTTACCTGGTGGGTCTAACATAAAGTCGTCAGCTTCGATATATATTTCCTTTGAAAATTCAACGGTGGTTTTGCCAAGTTCGGGCTTATTGGGGTTAATATCAACCTCAATTGTATCAATCTTATCTTCAGGATAATTGTCAATAACAATCTTCAAGGGGTGAAGAACAGCCATAGAACGGTCAGCATTTTCGTTAAGGTAATCACGAACACAAGACTCAAGCAAAGCATAGTCGATAACGCTGTATGCTTTAGAAACACCAATTTTATCAACAAAAGTACGTACTGCCTCAGCGGGATAACCGCGTCTTCTCATACCGCAAATTGTAGCCATACGGGGGTCGTCCCAACCGCTAACAAGACCGTCGTTAACAAGCTTTAAGCACTTGCGTTTACTTGTTAAAGTGTAGTTAACGTTCATACGCGCAAATTCAATCTGACGGGGAGGAGTAGGAATATCTAAAACCTGTAAGAACCAATTATAAAGAGGTCTGTGGTTTTCAAATTCTAGTGAGCAAAGTGAGTGTGTAACGCCTTCTTTAGCATCGCTTAAAGGATGTGCAAAGTCGTACATAGGATATACGCACCATTTGTCACCTGTGCGGTGGTGTGTTGCCTTCATAATGCGGTAGATAATAGGGTCACGCATATTAATGTTTGAAGATGCCATATCAATTTTAGCACGAAGAACCATTGCGCCGTTTTCGAATTCACCTGCGGTCATTCTTGCAAATAAATCCTTGGTTTCTTCGATAGGTCGGTCACGGTAGGGTGAATTAACACCTGCTTCGGTCAATGTGCCGCGCATTTCACGGATTTCATCGGGAGTAGATTCGTCAATATAAGCAAGGCCTTTATCAATAAGCTTTAATGCACATTCATAAATAAAATCGAAATAGTCACTTGCATAATATACGTTATCCCAATTAAATCCAAGCCATTTAATATCTTCCTTAATAGCGTCAACGTATTCAACGTCTTCTTTCGTGGGGTTTGTGTCGTCAAGACGTAAATTGCATTTACCGTTATATTTTTCAGCAGTTGCAAAGTCAATGCAAATTGCCTTTGCGTGACCGATATGAAGATAACCGTTAGGTTCGGGCGGGAAACGGGTTTGCACCTTTTCGTAAACGCCTTCGGCCAAATCTTCATCAATAAAATCGTGAATAAAGTTGGAAGGTTTAACTTCCGCTGTGTTTAAAATATTTTCTTCCATAACTTAACCTCTTAAAATGGTGTCAATTCTTTTAATAACCTCATCCTGACCTAAAACCTGCATAATACTGCAAAGGTCTGGGGTATTGCGGCGACCTGTAATTGCAAGACGAAGAACGGTTGATAAATCACCTGCGCTGCCTTTATATGCATCAGGGTTTTGCTTATATTCTTTAGTTTCAGCAGCAAAACCAAGTGTGGGGGCAACTGCTTTAATTTTATTAAACCATTCTTGCTTGTCGTCAGCCGAATTATATACTGCTTTATAGCTTTCTAAAAATGCTAAAGCATCAGCTTTTTGGATATTTTCGGGTAAATCAAAGCTGGGAACGTATAAATCATTAAACATATATGAGAAATATTCCTTAACTTCGTTCCACTTTGCAATATCCTTACGTGGTTTAGGCACGTCGCGGTCAATTGCGAAAACTGCCTTTGTATATTCGGGGTTTTTGGTAAGAATTTCGTAAAATTCTTTATCAAATTCTTCTGCCCAAGCAGTAACGTAATCATAAACCTGTTCGCTTGATAAAAGACAAATGCGGTTTTTAGAAACGTCAAGTAATTTAACCTCGTCAAATAATGCGCCCGAAACGCTCATTTTCTTTAAGTTAAACTTAAAGTCTTTATAAGATGCGGTGGGATTAGCACGGCGCCAATCTTCGTAATCACTTGCTGCAATAGTCATTAAATATTCAATAACGTTTTCGCTCGGGAAACCTTGTTCAGCAAAGAAGTGAACAGCAGCTTCAGGGTCCTTACGTTTTGAAATTTTACGCTTTGCACCGTTGTCTAATTTCATAATAGGGGAAATATGCGCAAATTTAGGCACCTTAAAGCCCAAAAGCTTAAAGAGTTGAATGTGTTTGGGTACAGAAGAAATCCACTCATCACCGCGCATAACGTGAGTAGTGTGCATTAAATGGTCGTCTACAGCGTGTGCGAAGTGATATGTGGGAATACCGTCTGATTTTAAAAGAACAAAATCTTCATCATTTTCAGGCATTTCAATTTTACCCTTAATGCCGTCTTCAAAAACAACCTTGTTTTCTTCACTACCTGGGGACTTAAGGCGAATAACAAAGGGCTTACCTTCGTCAATAAGCGTTTTTGCTTCTTCAACAGTAATATCACGGTGCTTAGCCCATTCGCCGTGGTAACCTGTACGAATTTTTTGCGCTTCTTGTTGTTCACGTACTGCTTCTAATTCTTCAGCAGTACAAAAACAGGGGTAAGCGTAACCTTGCTTGATTAAAGATTTTGCATAGGTTTGGTAAATTTCAGCACGGTGGCTTTGTTGGTAAGGGCCGTAGTCGCCCTTTTCTTGACGACCGCTATAAAAACCTTCGTCAACGGTAATACCAAAACGTGCAAAGCCGTCGATAATATTTTCAATACCGCCTTCAATTTCACGTTTTTTGTCGGTATCTTCAATACGGGTAAAGAATACGCCACCCGAAGAAGTTGCGGTAATGCGGTTTACAAGACCTGCAAAAAGTGTACCTAAATGAAGATATCCTGTAGGGCTTGGTGCCACACGAACAACCCTTGCGCCTTCAGGTAAATTGCGGGCAGGGTAGAGGTTTTCGTAATAGTCGGGTGTTTTGTCGATATTAGGCAACAAAAGCTCGGCAAGTGCATTATAA
>JAZQWD010000089.1:0-9086 GCA_045632165.1 Acutalibacteraceae bacterium
ACAGTACAATACAGTATTGAATCTTACGTTAAAGCTCAGTACAATAATGCTGACGCTAAGCTCGTTGCATTACTTAAAGAAATGATTAAGTACGGTGACTCTGCTTACGATTATGCTTACGGCAAATAATTAAACTTAAAAGACCACCTCGAAAGAGGTGGTTTTTGCTTTATTAAAAGGTATTTGAATTATTATTTATTATAAAAAATCGGCTTTACCCAAAAGGGCAAAGCCTTCAAATTTTTATTTGCTTTCAATTTTTTCCTTACCGCCCATGTAGGGTTGTAATGCCTTAGGAATTGAAATGGTGTACTTTTCACCGTCGAATGAAAGGTTGTTTTCAAGGAAAGCAATCAACATTCTAGGCGGTGCAACAACGGTGTTGTTAAGGGTGTGTGCAAGGTATTTCTTTCCGTCTTCACCCTTAACGCGAATACCTAAACGACGTGCCTGTGCATCGCCGAGGTTTGAACAAGAGCAAACTTCAAAGTATTTTTGTTGCTTGGGTGACCAAGCTTCAATATCGTAAGACTTAACCTTTAAGTCTGCAAGGTCGCCTGTGCAGCATTCAAGAGTGCGAACCGGAATATCCATACTTCTGAAAAGTTCAACCGAGTAGTTCCACATTTTGTTGAACCAATCCATACTTTCCTCGGGCTTGCAGATAACGATCATTTCTTGCTTTTCAAATTGGTGAATACGGTAAATACCGCGTTCTTCAATACCGTGAGCGCCCTTTTCTTTTCTAAAGCAGGGTGAATAGCTTGTTAAGGTTAAGGGAAGCTTTTCTTCAGGGGTAATGGTGTCGATAAATTTACCGATCATAGAGTGTTCGCTAGTACCGATAAGATAAAGGTCTTCGCCTTCGATCTTATACATCATAGCGTCCATTTCTTCAAAACTCATAACACCTGTTACAACGTTGCTTCTAATCATATAAGGGGGAATACAATAGGTAAAGCCCTTATCAATCATAAAGTCACGCGCATAAGCCAATACTGCCGAGTGAAGACGTGCAATATCGCCCATAAGGTAGTAGAAGCCCTCGCCTGCAACTTTACCTGCGGCTTCTTTGTCAATGCCTTCAAAAGCAGCCATAATGTCGGTATGGTAGGGAATTTCAAAGGTGGGAACGGTTTTTTCACCGTACTGGGTAACTTCAACGTTTTCGCTGTCGTCTTTACCTACGGGAACACTTTCATCCACGATGTTCGGAATCTTCATCTGAATTTCCAAAACCTTTTTAGCGAGCTCGTCTTCCTTAATTTCGAGCGCCTTTAATTCTTCTGCCTGTTCGGTAACAAGGCGCTTAATTTCTTCGGCTTCTTCACGCTTGCCTTGAGCCATAAGCATACCAATTTGCTTGCTTATCTTGTTGCGGTTTGCACGAAGCTCGTTTGCGCGGTTGTTAGCAGCGCACTTTTCGTTGTAAAGCACGATGATTTCGTCAACTAACGGAAGCTTAGAATCCTTAAATTTCTTTTTAATGTTTTCTTTTACTAATTCGGGATTATCACAAATAAATCTGATGTCCAGCATTTTTTCTCCTCCATAGGATATAATATACCTGTAAAGTATAACACATTAGAAAAAATATGTCAAACGAAAGGGAACAAAAAATGGAAAAAAATAAAAAGGTGTCAAATTTAACCGAAATGCGGCTGGAAAATATTAAAAAACCGCCCGAAACCGCCGAGGAACAGGTGAATTGTTATGGCACTTATGAAATTCAGTCTACCGCTGATAACGATAATATGTATCCTGCGATAGCTCAGGGTTTTAATAAAAATATAATAAAAACCGACTGTGAAAACGAAGAAAGACGCGATAATGCGGGAAAAAACGGCAAAAAATATCAGTAATTCTTGACAAAGTCGGCTTTAACATTTATAATATACAAGTAAAAATTTGTTTTTCTGGAGGAAAAATTATTATGATTAGTGCCGGCGATTTTAGAAATGGCGTAACATTTGAAGAAGATGGCAACGTGCTTCAGGTTGTTGAATTCCAACACGTAAAACCTGGTAAGGGTGCTGCTTTCGTAAGAACCAAAACCAAGAACGTTATCACAGGTGCGGTTATTGAAAAATCTTACAACCCCACTGCAAAGTTCCCCACAGCTTTCATTGAAAGAAAAGATATGGAATATTCATATCCCGATGGTGATATCTACTACTTTATGGATGGCGAAACCTATGAACTCGTTCCCATCAATGCTAGTGATGTTGGCGATAACTTCAAGTTCGTTAAAGAAAACATGGTTTGCAAGATTTTGTCATACAAGGGCAAGGTTTTCGGTGTAGAACCTCCCACATTTGTTGAACTTGTAATTACTCAGACCGACCCCGGTTTTGCAGGCAACACAGCTACTAACGCTACCAAGCCCGCAACTCTTGAAACAGGCGCTGAAATCCGCGTACCTCTTTTCATTAACGAAGGCGATATGGTTCGTATTGACACTCGTACAGGCGAATATATGGAACGCGCATAAGGAGGATATTTATAATGGATATTTGCGAAAAGATTGCTTATATTAAAGGTCTTGCAGAAGGTCTTGGCATTGAAGACACCACCAAAGAAGGTAAGGTTTTAAATGCTATTATCGATTTACTTGAAGACATCACTGAAGAAATTTGCGAAATCGAAGACGGTTGCGATGAACTTATGGAACAAATCGACGCTGTTGATGAAGACCTTGCTTCTTTAGAAGACATCATTTATGAAGATGATGAAGACGATTGCTGTGACTGCGATTGCTGTGATTGTGACGACTGTGACGATTGCTGCGACTGCGATGACGAGGTTTATGAAATTGAATGCCCCGTTTGCAACGACATCATTTATCTTGATGGTGAAATGTTAGAAGAAGAGGGTATGGTTTGCCCTAACTGCGGCACCGAACTTGAATTTGATTTTGACGGTTGCGACTGCTGTGAATGCGAATGCGAAGAAGCAGAAACCGAAGAATAATTCTTTAAAATTAAAAGCCGCGCCGTAAAGCGCGGTTTTTTTATGAGGTAATATATTATGAAAAAAAGTAAAATTATTGCGATTTCCGTTTTGGCGGTAATTTTCGTTACTGTAATGGTTCTTGCATTAACCGGTGTATTCGAAAGTTTTGAGCCCGCCTTACATACTATTTTAAATCCAAAAGGTGAAATAGGCGAATTTATGCACAGCTTTACCATTTTTGGTGATACTATTTTAGACGTGTTTATTATTGCGGTATTAGTATTTTTACCAATGACCACAAAGCAAGTGGGTATTCCCGTTGCGGCAACCGCTATTACTTCAACCGTTTTAAATAAGGTTATTAAAGCCATTGTTGCGCGCCCCCGTCCCGAAAATATGCTTTTAGAGGTTGGCAGTTTTAGTTTTCCTAGCGGACACGCTATGAACAATGCCGCAATTTATATCGCTTTAATGATGTGCCTTTTGCCGCTTTGCAAAAATAAAACACAAAAGGGTATTGTGATTACAATATTTACAATTATACCGCTTATTATAGGTGTTTCACGCGTTTACTTTAACGTTCACTTTGCAAGTGACGTTGTTTGCGGTTGGTGCCTTGGCGCAATCGTTGCACTTATTATGACCGAACTTGTAAAGCCGGGTCTTACAAATTTTTCTAAACTCAAAAAGGGTGTTTAATATGAACAAAACCGAACCCTTGCTTCAATATGAAGTGGCAAGTAATGAAAATTCGGGTATACCTGTTATAGTTGTTGCCGGCGGGTCTTCTACACGTATGGGTAAGAATAAACTGCTTATTAGCGTTAACGGGCTACCTGTACTTGTTCGCACCTTAAAGGCGTTTCAACAGTGTAACGCGGTTTCAAATATTATTCTTGTTGCATCTAAGGACACTGTTTTAGAATATCAAATGCTTTGTGACAGTTATATGATTACAAAGGTTAGCGATATTGTTGAGGGTGGCTCTAACCGACAGGAATCTGTTTTAAACGGTATGAAACAGCTTGGTGATAATGACGAATTTGTGCTTATACACGACGCGGCGCGTCCACTTTTGAACGAAGAAATTATAAACCGTGTTATAAGCGGTTTAAATGGGTTTAAAGCCGTTATACCTGTAGTTAAGGTTAAAGATACCATAAAGCAAATAGATGAAAACGGTGTGGTTATAAAGACCGTAAAACGTGATAATTTGGTGCAGGTACAAACTCCGCAGGGTGTAAAGGTTAAGGATTATCTTAAAGCGCTTGAGGGTAAGAACTTAAGCGACTTTACCGACGACGCTTCAATTTTTGAAGCAGTAGGTGAAAAAGTGCTTACTGTTGAGGGTGATTATAAAAATATTAAAATCACCACCCCTGATGACGTGGCGGTAGCAGAAGCATTTTTAAAGGAGGATTTTGCCGAATGAGAATAGGTCACGGTTATGACGTACACAAATTTTGTGATGATAGAAAGCTTATTATCGGCGGTGTAGAAATTCCTTACGAAAAGGGTCTTTTGGGTCACAGCGATGCCGACGTGTTACTTCACGCTGTAAGCGATGCGCTTTTAGGCGCGGCGGCGCTCGGTGATATCGGCAAGCATTTTCCCGATAATGCAGACGAATTTTTGAATATAGAAAGCCGTATTTTATTACGTAGAGTAGTTGCGCTTTTAAAAGAAAAGGGCTATAAAGTGGGCAATATTGATGCGACGGTTATCGCGCAAAAGCCCAAAATGGCGCCGTTTATTGACACAATGCGACAAAATATTGCAGATGATTGCGGTATTTCGGTTGACTTTGTAAACGTTAAAGCCACTACCGAAGAAGGGCTTGGCTTTACAGGCGAGCTACTTGGAATTTCCGCGCACGCGGTTTGTATTATTGAGTAATTAAAACAAAAGCTTTTGCATATCCTTTAACGAGGGGATATGATGAAACTTTATCTGATTTTTACAAAAAAGGGACTGGCCGTGATATTGGCGCTGACGGTTTTAGCGCTTATTATTATCGGTCAGTTTTCGACCGTAAATAAAGCTTACGCCGACGGTTCGACCCACCGCGCAAGAATGGAATTTTTATCATATTATAAAATTAAGGTAAATGAAACGGCGGTTTTGGTTAAACAAACGCGATTACCGCAAAACGCGACACCAAATCTTAACGAATATAATAAAATTGCTTTAAAGGGCGGTTTTGATTTAACCGATTTTTTCGGTAAAGGCGTCACGGTATATAGCTATGAGTTAGCGGAAATACCTCAAAAAACGGTTAATTTAATTGTTTGCGGCGGTAAAATAATTGCGGGTGATATAACCGATAATTTAAAGGGAAATATTGCCCCTATTTTAAAGGATAAATGAATGAAACAAGAACGATTTGACAAAATAATAGCAACACAGTTTAATATTTCGCGTAAAGACGCGCGCATTGCGATAAGACGCGGTAAAGCAACACTTGACGGCAAGGTGCTTCGTGATTTTGGGGCGCTTGTTAACGTTGATGCGGATATTACCTTTAACGGACAGGCACTTAGCTATAAAGAATTTATTTATATTCTAATGAACAAGCCAAAGGGTGTTTTATCAGCTAGTGAGGATAAAAAACGAAAAACGGTTGTTGATTTAGTGCCCGAACATTTGCGCCGACAGGGACTGTTTCCCGTTGGCCGTCTTGATAGAGACACTACGGGATTTTTAATTATTACCGACGACGGTGATTTTGCTCACAAGGCAATTTCGCCAAAGTATGAGGTTTATAAAAAATACCTCGTCACACTTGACGGTGATTTGACCGATGATATGGTGAAAGCATTTGCAGAGGGTATCACCTTGGCTGACGGAACACCTTGTCGTAAAGCTGAATTAGAGATACTTTCAAACCGCGTGGCAAGAGTTAAAATTTGCGAAGGCAAATACCACCAAATAAAGCGTATGTTCGGCGTTGTGGGGCTTGGGGTGAATGACCTAAAGCGTGAAGCGGTCGGCGGTCTTTCGCTTCCTGAAAATTTAGCAGAAGGTGATTGTATAGAACTTTCTACCGAAGAAATAAAGGCAATTTTTACCGATTGTTAACTTTTTAACGGCAAAATATACAAAGCTTTATTTGCAACTTTGTTTAGATTTTGCATAGAAATTTTATGCGGTATTTGGTATAATATCAATATAAAATTTGGTGTGATATGCCCACCTAAAAATAATTGACACAGGAGAAATTAAAATGGCAAGTTTATCACTTCGTAACGTTTACAAGAGATATCCCGGTGGCGTTGTAGCTGTTACCGACTTTAATCTCGAAATCAAAGATAAGGAATTTATCATTCTTGTAGGTCCTTCAGGTTGCGGTAAGTCAACAACTCTCCGTATGGTTGCAGGTCTTGAAGAAATTTCTGACGGTGAAGTTTACATCGGCGACCGTCTTATCAACGACGTTGCTCCTAAGGATCGCGATATCGCAATGGTTTTCCAAAACTATGCGCTTTATCCTCATATGACCGTATTTGACAACATGGCATTCGGTCTTAAGCTCCGCAAAACTCCTAAGGATGAAATCAAGCGCCGTGTTGAAGAAGCAGCTCGCATTCTTGACATTGCTCATCTTCATGAGCGTAAACCAAAGGCTTTGTCAGGTGGTCAGCGTCAACGTGTTGCTTTAGGTCGTGCTATCGTTCGTGAACCTAAGGTATTCTTACTTGACGAACCTCTTTCAAACTTGGACGCTAAGCTTCGTGCACAAATGCGTACCGAAATTTCTAAGCTTCACCAACGTTTGGGTACAACCTTTATTTACGTAACCCACGACCAGACCGAAGCTATGACCATGGGTACCAGAATCGTTGTTATGAAGAGCGGTCTTATCCAACAGGTTGACACTCCTCAAAACCTTTACCTCTATCCTTGCAACCTCTTCGTTGCTGGCTTTATTGGTTCACCTCAAATGAACTTCATCGAAGCTAAGCTTCTTAAAGAAGGCGAAGATTTCTTCGTTGAATACGGTACTGAAGATACCAAAACACGCGCAGGCGTGAAGTTTAAGATTAAGCTTCCCGCAAACAAGAACAAGGACAACTGCCTTGAAGCTTATGTTGGTAAGGAAGTTATTATGGGTATTCGTCCTGAAAACGTACACAACGAAGCAGACCTTATCGCTGCAAACAAAGACGGTATCGTTGAAGCAGCTGTTGAAGTTACCGAACTTATGGGTGCTGAAACCTATCTTTACATGAACAGTGAAGAACAAAAGATCACCGCTCGTGTTGCTCCTACCAACACTGCTAAGCCCGGTGACAAGATCGAAATCGCATTCGAAACCGATAAGATCCACCTCTTCGATAAAGATACTGAACTTACCATTTGCAACTAATATTTTAAAATTAATGCCCGACCAAACGGTCGGGCATTTTTTTGTTGAAAAATACATTATATTGTAGTATATTTATAATATATCAATATTCTTTGAGGAGGAGAATGTATGAGTAATGAAAACAAAAAGATAATTGTGGGTGACGATGGTTCCTATTTTGATGGTGGCTATTGGGCATACATAGGTTATAATATTGCGGTTAACTTTGTTATCTTTGCTACTTTTGGTATTGCTACCCCGTGGATGAAGTGCTGGTATCAAAAGTGGTTGGCTTCTCATACTGTAATTAACGGCAAGCGTATGACCTTTGACGGCAAGGGCGGTGACCTTTTTGTTAAATACATAATTTGGTTGCTTCTTTCCTACGTTACTTGTGGTATTTATACCCTTTGGATGAACGTTGCGCTTAAAAAGTGGATAAGCGAACATACTCATTTTGAAGGCGAACCTGATAATAACAGCTTCTTTGACGGCGGTGTTGGGGATTATTTTGTAACATCTATTTTGTCTGCATTAGCACTTTTAGTGCCGTTTGCGGGTGTTGCATGGTCAAATATTATTATAACACGTTGGTTTATTAACCATACAGTTATTGATTCTCGCCGTTTAACCTTCCGCGGTACGGTTGGTGATCTGTTCATTAAATACTTATTGTGGGGACTTTTAACAAGTATTACCTGCGGTATTTTCGGTTTGTTTGTTCCTGTTAAGTATATTAAATGGGAAACCGAGCATACATTAGATGAAAACTGTACTCCCGAAGCATATAACGCAAAAGCAAATTATAAAACACAAATTCATACCGACGCAGTAATGCTTCAAAGCGGTGACGTGGCTCAAATTGAAAACATTAAGGCACAAATGCTTAATGAAGCAAATGAAGGTCTTGAAAATAACGACTTGGTTAAGCTTGAAGGTGCTTTAAGATTTGCGGATATTTTAAAAGAATGTGGAAACGATTTCACAATTGAAGAAGATGCCCTTATTTACAACTGCACTATCTTGGCGCGCAAATTAAAAGCCGAAAAACCTGTTCAAACCAAGTCAAAGCTATGGCTAATAATTGTTGCGGCAGTCGCTGCATTCTTGATGTTTATCGGCGTTGTTGGCAGTGTTTTTGTGGCGGCAGCGATATTTGGTATGAAAATGCCGATAACCGATAGACCCACTATGTCTAACGGTGCAGACAATTATATCAATGTTTCTAGTAGTTCATTTGATAGTAAGCTTTCAGAAATAGCTACAACTCAAGGTTATACCGTGAAAGAGATAGCTAGCGGCGTAGGTGAAAAGGCGTTTGAATTTAAAAATTATTATCATCTTGATTCCAGTGTTGAAATTTATGTAGCAACCGAAGCAGGTTACATTGATGAGATTGAAATTCGCGGTAAGCGTATGATTAATTTTTATGATAACCAAAACGATATAAAGTATGCAATAAAATATGTTTATTATAGTCTTGGTTTAGGTGAAACTTACGAAATCGAACCGAATATTGATATTAATAATTCTTATAATTATGGTATGTGGAATTTTAATATAATCAAAGACGGTGATGTTGTAACTGTAAAAATAACCAAATAATTTTAAAAGAGATGCTTTTTAAAGCATCTCTTTTTTATAGTTGTATTTCAAATTGTAGTTTATCGGGGAGGTAGGATTGGTTGCACATTGTAGGGACAGGCCTCCCGGACTGTCCGCAAACACTCCCAATTTATTTTACAAATTCTTCATATGCGCTAAATAATGCTTTTGCCATTTCACACAT
>JAZQWD010000090.1:0-4488 GCA_045632165.1 Acutalibacteraceae bacterium
GTAGATTTGCCCGAACCGCTGCCGCCCGCAATGCCGATAATGTATGGTTTCATATTTGTTACTCCTGAATTTTTACTTAATTTATATTAGTATAACTTAATATGCGTATGGGTGTCAAGTAGGTGATTATACGAATTGGGAAATAGGGTGTTTTGGTTTTGTTAAATTGGGGTTTATGGGGCTTGCGCCTAATGCGTAATGCGTAATTATTTTCCCAATTAAATTGATATATCCCGTAGGGGCAGGCGTGGTGTAAATGTAAATCCATCTCACCGACAAACTACAATTTAAAACATTATTTTACAAAAAATGACAAATTTCTAAAAATCATAAGATTGCTATTGACAATCACGTGACCGTGTGATATTATAAATACACACACCAAGAACGGAGGGAAAGGGATGACCAATAAATATCCGGGAACGACAATAGAAGTTCTTGCAATGCAAAAAGGCAGTTCACGCTTGCTGTTTGACGGAATATTTGCCGCAGGAGGCATCACACTTTCTCAGGTTTCGAATATGACGGGGCTCGAGCCGTATCTTATTCAAAACTGGGTGAAGCGAAAATTTGTCAGTTCTCCCGTTAAAAAATTGTATTCTAGACAGCAATTCGCAAGAATTATCATCATAAATATGTTAAGAGAGTCGTTGCAAATCGAATCTATTTGTAATTTAATACAAATAATCGGCGGCGAGGTTGATAACGATTTTGACGACCTTATAAAGGATAACGAACTTTATCATAGATATTGGGATATGATATGCGACGGCGAAATTGATATATCTGATAAATCGGCTGTTTTAAATGCAGCGCAAAAAGCCGCAGAGGGCTTTGAAGAAAAAAATCCCGCGGAAAAGCAAAAGCTTATAAGAATTTTGGAAATTATGCTTTATGCACATACGGCGGCACAGCTTCGCGATTCGGCGAAGGAGTTGCTTTCAACCTTGCAATAGAAATTTTTAGAAAGGGGTAAAATTAAATGTTTTTAGTTGAATGGTGGAACTCATTAAGTTTGGTATCACAGATATTTTATTGTATCGCTATTCCCGCAACGCTGGTGTTATTGATACAAACAATACTTATGTTTTTTGGTATTGGCGATGGCGATGCCGATTTTGATGCGCCCGACTTTGATTTTGACGGAGACGGTATAGGCGATGACTTTGATATGGATATAGATGACGTTGCCGGTCTTGAAAGCTTACACATTTTCACTGTTAGAGGCATAATCGCTTTCTTTGTTATATTCGGTTGGGTAGGTGTCGTTATGGAGGCGGCGAATATAAACCTGCTCATCACTTTACTTGTTGCGACAGCTTGCGGTTTTGCTATGATGGTGCTTATAGCGTATTTATTTAGGATTGTTATGCGTCTTAAAAGCGATGGCAACACCGATAATCGCAACGCTTTGGGGTCCGCCGGTAAGGTGTACCTCACAATACCGCCCTCACGTTCAGGCGAGGGCAAAGTCAACGTTATGCTTCAGGGCACATACGTTGAACGAAATGCCGTTACCGACGAAACTGAATCTATCCCTACCGGCTGCGAGGTAATCGTTGTCGGCACAAGCGGACAGACAAGTTTAGTCGTTAAACGAAAATAAATAAAACGGAGGAAAAATTTATGAACCCTGGAATCATCTTTTTAATCACAGCTGTTGTGCTCGTTTTGGTATCCTTCATTGTATGGATATGCTCACGATACAAAAAGTGTCCTTCTGACAAGATTATGGTAGTTTACGGTTCTATTGGTAAAAACAATGACGGTTCTAACCGCAGTGCAAAGTGTATTCACGGTGGTGCGGAATTTATCATCCCTGTTTTCCAATCCTACGCATACTTAGACCTTACTCCCATTTCTATTCAGGTAGACCTTAAAAATGCACTTTCTAAGCAAAACATTCGTATTGACGTTCCTTCAAGATTTACTGTTGGTATCTCTACCGAACCCGGTGTTATGCAAAATGCGGCTGAACGCCTTTTAGGTCTTAAGCTTGCTGAAATACAAGAACTTTCAAAGGATATTATCTTCGGTCAGTTGCGTCTTATTATTGCAACAATGGATATTGAAGAAATCAATACCAACCGTGATAAATTCCTTGCCGCTGTTAGCGAAAACGTTGAATCCGAACTTAAAAAGATTGGTCTTCGCCTTATCAACGTTAACGTTACCGACATTAGCGATGAATCGGGCTATATTGCCGCTTTAGGTAAGGAAGCCGCTGCGAAGGCAATCAACGACGCGAAGAAGAGCGTTGCTGAACAGGATAGAGAAGGTTCTATCGGTGAAGCAAACGCTAAAAAGGAACAAAGAATTGAAGTATCTAAGGCGGATTCACTTGCTATCGAGGGTGAAAACGAAGCCAAGATGAAGATTGCGATGTCTGAAGCGGCTCTTAGAGAAAAAGAAGCAGAAGCGCTTAAAATTGCAACAACTGCTGAAAAAACTCAAGCTGCAAAGGCATTGGAAGAATCTTATGCTGCTGAACAAGCGGCTGAAAAAGCAAGACGCGATAAGGAACAGGCAACCTTGGAAGCCGATATTATCGTTCGTGCCGAAGCTAGAAAGAGAGAATTAGAACTTGCGGCTGAAGCCGAAGCTGAACAAATCCGTAGAAAAGCACAAGGTGAAGCTGACGCTATCTATGCTAAAATGGAAGCGGAAGCACGTGGTGCTGAAGAAATTCTTAAAAAGCAAGCTGCCGGTTTTGCAGAGGTTGTTAAATCCGCAGGCGGTGACGCCGATGCAGCCCTTAAGCTTCTTATTGCTGATAAGCTTGAAGACCTTATGGGTGTTCAGGTTGACGGTATTAAGAATATTAAGATTGATAAGGTTACTGTATGGGACGGCGGTCAAGGTGGCGACGGCAGAACCTCAACAGCAAACTTTATTTCAGGTATGATGAAGTCAGTGCCCCCTCTTGATGAGGTGTTTGCAATGGCAGGTATGCAGTTGCCTTCATTACTCGGTCAAAAGCTTCCCGAAGCTAATGCCGAAGTTGTAAACGAACCTGTTGTGATAGAAGACAACGTTCCCGTTGAAGAAGCTGCTGCTGAATAATCCAAATAAAAATCCTCGGAAGAAATTCCGAGGATTTTTTTGCTTTTTTAATTTAATTATCTCTACCGTAAAGGGTGGTTAAATCGGCAATAATTTTTGAAAGCCAATCTTTAATACAATAAGAATCAATGCGCCAATTCCAGTTGCCGCCTACGACCGACGGGGTGTTAATTCTGCCCTTACTGTCAAGCGCTAGAAGGTCGGGCATCATTAAAATACAGGTGTCGGCAGGGGACATAAGTGCAGCGCGCATCATAGTCCAGTTAAAGCCGTCGTCACGCTTACCGTTTAAGAACTTTTCGGCGCGTTTTACTTCTTCGGGGTTGGCGCTTTTTGTCCAACCGTTTATAGTATCATTATCGTGTGTGCCTGTATAAACTACGCTGTTTTGCGGATGATTATATGGAAGATAATCGTTATTTTTGTCACCGTCAAAGGCAAACTGCAAAACCTTCATACCTGGGAAGCCGGTGCTTTTAAGCAATTTTTTAACCTGTGGGGTTAAATAACCCAAATCTTCGGCAATAATGGGCAAATCTTCGCAAATATCCTTTTTAAACTGACGGAAAAGCGCCATATCGGGGCCTTTTACCCATTTGCCGTTTCGGGCAGTTGTTTCGCCTGCGGGTATAGAGAAATATGACTCTAAACCGCGGAAGTGGTCAATTCTTACCACGTCATAAAGGTTAAGCGCGTGTTTCATTCGGCTAACCCACCATTTGTAGTCGTCGGTTTTCATTTTTTTCCAGTCATATAGGGGATTACCCCAAAGCTGACCGTCTTCTGCAAAGGCATCGGGTGGACAACCCGCAACCGAGGTCGGCATATATTTATCGTCTAGCTGGAATTGGTCGGTGTTTGCCCACACGTCGCAAGAATCAAGCGCAACGTATATCGGTATATCACCTATGATTTTTATGCCGTTAAGGTTTGCATATTCCTTAAGCTTTGACCATTGTTGGGTAAACTTAAACTGCAAAAACTTGTGAAAGCCAATTTCGTTTTTAAGGTCTTTTTCAATTTCGTTTAACGCATCTTGGTCGCGACGGCGAAGGGTTTGAGGCCAACTGTGCCAATCGGCGCCACCGTTAACCGCTTTAATTGCCATAAAATCGGCATAATCGTTAAGCCAAAATTCGTTTTCTTCTAAAAACTTATTATAGCGTTCGTCGGGTTCAAAACGATTGTAGGCAATACGCAAAAGTTCAAGGCGCTTGCCTTCAAGCTTTGAATAGTCAACCTTATGGGTGTCGCTTCCAAAATCGAACGATTTAAATTCCTTTTCCTTTAAAAGCTTTTCTTCAATCAATGCTTCAATATCAATAAAATAAGGGTTGCCTGCAAAGGCGGAAAACGAACTGTAAGGTGAATCACCATGGCCTGTCGGTGTTAAGGGTAAAATTTGCCAATAGCTTTGCTTTGCTG
>JAZQWD010000091.1:0-11317 GCA_045632165.1 Acutalibacteraceae bacterium
GGTTTTTGGTCATTCCACATACTTAAATTTATGCTTCCCGACTTATTTTCACCTATTTTTTTGATTGTTGCCTTTAAGTGCATAACTTTATTTTCCAAAGAATTTTCGGTGCCGAAATTTACGTCAAACCGCCCTTCAACACCCGCTTTAATAGTGACCGAGTTAGTAACATCTACGTAATCAATTTTAAAGCCGTAATTTTCTAAAATTTCTATTGTATTTTCAAGCATTTTATATGACTTTTTATCATTAAAAGCAATTTGTGTACCAACGGTGCACTCAACATTTTTAACTTTTATTTCAAAAACTTCGCTTGATTTTTCTGCTACTTTTTCAAGCACCCAACCTGCTTTACTTACATTATAATAAGCACCGTTTTGTACCACGCAATAATATGCTTTTGCATCATAAACCTTAATTTTCAAGGTATCGGGCAAGCTGCGTTTATATTCAACCTTTTCTACAAAAGGCAATTTTGCTTTTATTAAATCGGTAGCGCGTTTTTGGTTAAATACAAAGATATTATCCCCTATTTTTATACCGCTATTTGCAATGATTTCTTCGCTTGTGTAAATCTTACTACCCGAAGCAGTAATACTTGTTATAGGGAAAAAGACCGTAAGACAAAGTATAACGGTAGTAATAACCAAAGCAATTATTAAAGTAATAAGCCATGCTATAAGCCGTTTTCTTCTTGCCTTTTTTTGACGGGCTTTTCGTCTTTCCAAAAACTCGTCGCGAATGGGTTCGTTTCTCACAAAATCATTCCTTTATTTTAATATCGGCGCCTACACTTTCTAGTATACCGACTATATTATCATAACCACGGTTTATATGTGATATATTTGTAATTTCGCTTTGACCGTTTGAAGCTAGTGCCGCAACCAAGAGTGCTGCACCACCTCGCAAATCAGGACAAACACATTTAGCGGCAGAAAGCGTTTTAACACCCTCAATAACCGCAACCCTTCCCTCGGTTTTAATGTGTGCGCCTAGGCGATTAAGTTCATCAATATACCTAAACCTATTTTCAAAAATATTTTCCACAAACACCGAAGTGCCATCAGCCAATGCAAGCATTGAAATTAATAAAGGTCCTGCATCGGTTGGAAAAGCAGGATAAACCAAGCTTCTAACCGTTGGGATACGTATGATTTGCTTAGGTGCGGTTATTGTCAATGCTTTACCCTTTACCGAAATATCGCTCCCACTTTCGCGGAAGGTGTGCAGTAAAGCCACCATATGCGACGGCATTACGTGGGTTAAAGTTAGTTTACCGCCTGTTACCGCCGCCGCTGACATATAAGTTGCCGCTACAATACGGTCAGGTATTATAGTATGTGTCGTACCGCGAAGCCGCTCTACACCGTGAATATACACCGTGTCTGAACCGCTTCCATAAATTCGTGCGCCTGCACTGTTTAAAAAATCGGCAAGGTCACTAATTTCGGGTTCTCTTGCCGCGTTATGAATAACCGTCACACCCTTTGCAGTGGCAGCGGTTAAAATAATATTTTCAGTAGCACCTACACTTGGAAAAGCAAGATGTATTTCAGTACCGATAATTCCATTTTCAGCATTACAATTTAAAAAACCGTGTTCTTCGGTAATATCCACACCGAGTTTTTTAAGTGCCGACAAATGCAAATCAATAGGCCGCGGGCCCAGTTCACAACCACCGGGGCTTGAAATTATCGCACGCTTCATTCGACCGATAATACCGCCCAAAAATACAACTGATGAGCGCATTTCGCGCATTAAGTTTTCATCAATTTTGTAATTATTGACACTACGACAGTCAACTGTTACAGTATTATTGCTATACTTAACTTTTGCGCCAATACCCTTTAAAATTTTAATAGAGGTTGAAACGTCCGAAAGGTTGGGGCAATTATGTATTATACACTCCCCATCACATAGTACCGCACCTGCAAGCACAGGTAAAACACTGTTTTTTGCACCCTGTACTGCAATTTCACCCATAAGTCGGTTACCGCCGTTTACAATAATTTCGGCCAATTAAATGCACCCCGCAAGTATAAATTTATTTACAACTTATACTATGCCGAAATTACAAAACGGTCACGAATTTGAATATAAATCCATTAAAACCTTATAAATTCGTTCGTTAGCATCGATAATTGCATTTTCACGGGCAGTTTTTTCCATTAATGCAATTTTTTCTTTATTATTCAAAAGGTCGCTTACTACATCTATAATCTTTTGAGCATTGAGGTCTTTTTCTTCGATAAGCTCTGCTGCACCAGCGTTTTTAAGTGTCATACCGTTATGATACTGATGATTTTCAGCCACAAAGGGTGACGGAATTAATACTGCCGCCTTACCGCAAGCCCCAATTTCACCCAAAGTGATTGCCCCTGCCCTACTGATAACTAAATCAGCCGCAGCCATACAAACGTCCATATCGGTAATATATTCACGAATGTCAATACCGTCGTGAAGTTTTTCACCTTCAAGATTTTTTAACATATCATTATAACCAACCTTACCGGTTGCGTGAATATGATAATACTTATTTGTAGGATTATGCCATTTAATAAGGTCACAAACCGCTTCATTAAGATGCTTTGCACCAAGTGAACCACCGAAAGATAAAATAAGGGGACGTTCGTCAAGCTTTAATATTTTACGGGCAGTTGCCTTGTCCATTGAAAGTAACTCGCCTCTAATAGGGTTACCCGTTATAATTGGCTTTTTGTTAAGCTTTAAATACTTTTCAGCTTCAGGCATTGCAAGCATAACTCGGTCCGCCTTTGGTGCTAACATTTTAGTTGTAACACCGGGGAAAGCGTTTTGTTCGTGAATTGCGGTTTTGATTTTGAGTTGTTGTGCCGCCTTCAAAACAGGGCCGCTTACGTAACCGCCTGTCCCAACAACTAAATCGGGTTTAATTTCTTTCAAAATCTTTTTTGCTTTAATATTTGAAGTAACCGCCAATTTTGCGGCATTAATATTATGAGCTATTCCCTTAACCGAAATGCGTCTTGAAAAACCTGCAACCTTTACGGGATAAAATGCATATCCCTTTTCGGGTACAAGCTTTGCTTCAAGCTTATCGGGTGTGCCGATATAAAAAATCTCGGCATCGGGATGTTTTGATTTAATATAATCAGCAACTGCTAATGCGGGGTTAATATGCCCCGCCGTGCCGCCGCCTGCAAACAAAATTTTCATAAAAATGCCCCTTTAAGTTTTTTCTAAACTGGTACTTCGGGATATAGACAGTACAATTCCCATTTCCGCAAGTAGGATTAACAGCGAAGTACCGCCGTAACTGAAGAATGGTAAGCTAATACCTGTATTTGGCATTGTGTTTGTAACAACCCAAATATTTAAAAGCGCTTGAAGTCCTACTTGGAAGGTAAGACCGATAGCCATTAATGAGCCAAACTTATCCTTGGCTTTCATTGCAATTGTAAAACCGCGCCAAACAAGTAAGCAGAAAAGTGCGATAATAACGATTGCACCGATAAGACCCAGTTCTTCACAAACGATTGAAAAAATAAAGTCGTTATGGGGTTCAGGCACCCAAAGGTGCTTTTGACGTGATTGACCGATACCTCTGCCCCATATACCGCCCGAGCCAATAGCTAACAATGACTGAATAGTTTGAAAGCCCTTATCAGATGGGTCAAGCCACGGGTTGATCCAATAGGTAATTCGGTCAGAAGCGTAGCCGATTGCACCGCTAAAAATAAGCGCACCAATGCCAACAATGCCAACACCTATACCACCGACAATGTATTTTTTTGCAAGACCGCCGCAAATAAGCAAAACTATGCCCAAACAGAATACCAAAACTGTTGCCGAAAGATGCGGTTCTAAAACTATTAATACACAAGGCAAACCAATAAGAAAGACTAAAATTAAGACAAACTTAAATTTATCCATTTGTTTATAATTTGCCGCAATAAGTGATGATAAAAGCAAAATTAAAGCAAACTTTGCAAGCTCTGACGGTTGAAAGTTAATCGGTCCGATAACAAGCCAACGCTTAACGTCCATACCCTTAAGCATTGGCGGCATTATTAAAAGAACGCCTAAGACTATAATTATTGCGCCATAAAAAATCCACGCAAATTTACGGTAGAAGTGGTAATTAACAGTTGAAACACCCAACATAATTACAACACCCGCAACTGCAAATATTGCTTGACGGACAATAAACTTATAACTATTACCGTAATTTTCGTAAGAAAAGGCATAGCTTGCCGAAAATAGCATTACAAGGCCGATTGTAAGTAATATCAATACTAAAGATAAAAAGGTGATATCCATTTTGCCGTCAGTATTGAAAAAAGATTGTTTTTTTCTTGACCTTTGCATTAAAATATCACCTCGTAAAATTATAATTTAAATTGAAAATATAACAGGAAGAACTGCTAATACGCAACCAATAAGCGCAACGAAAGAGAAAACCAAAACAATTTTATCTTCAGACCAACCGCATTTTTCAAAATGGTGATGAATAGGTGCCATTTTGAAGATGCGTTTTTTTGTTTTTTTGTAATATGCAACCTGAATAATATCAGATAATGCTTCGAGCAAATATACAATACCTGCTAAAAGCAATAAAATGGGTTTGCCAATACCGAACGAAAAAGCAACAACCATACCGCCAAGGAACATTGAACCTGTGTCACCCATAAATACCTTTGCGGGATGAGCGTTCCAACAAATAAAACCAACAAGTGCGCCTGCCATTGCTGCGGTAAGTACGTTTATTGAGGAAATACCCATAAAACCCGAAGCCATCATAAAACCACAAGAAACAACAAGTGTAACGCTTGAAGCCAAGCCATCAATACCATCGGTAAGGTTTACTGCATTTGTAAAACCATAAATAAACATTAATGCAATAGGCCAAAAGACAAGACCGATACCGCTTGTAATTGAAACGTCACCAACAAACGGAATATAGGTTGTTTTCATACCTGCAATAGCAAGAGTTGCGAGATAAGCTGCAGACACAAGTAACTGCATAAAGGTTTTTTGGCGGGCAGTAAGACCTAAATTGCGTTTTTTAACAACCTTAATATAATCGTCAAAAAAGCCAATAGCACCCATACAAATTGCAAGACCAACACCCGCTAAAAGAACTGTTAAACGGTATTTATCTTGGCAATCAGCCCAAAAAGGTTTTTGGAAAATTACAGCATATACAAAACCTAAAACCAAAGAAACGATTGTACCAATTATAAACATTATACCACCCATTGTAGGTGTACCCTGTTTTTCCTTGTGCCAATTTGGTCCAATATCTAAAATAGTTTGCCCGAATTTAAGCTTTCTTAAATAAGGAATTACAACGTAACCAAGCAATGCTGTTACTGCGAATGCAATTACTGCAACAATAAGAGAAGTGAAATCCATAATTTTAAAACCTCTTTTACGACAAAGCCGAGTATACAACCTCGCGCTCGTCAAAATGTATTTTTTCTTTACCTATTATTTGATAGGTTTCGTGTCCTTTGCCTGCAAGTACTATTATATCATTTTTTCTCGCGATTGAAAGAGCAAATTTTATTGCTTCGTCCCTTTTTTGCAAAACTTTACACGGTTTTGATGGTAAAACACCCTTCATAATGTCTGAAATGATACTGTCTGGGTCCTCAGTTCGGGGATTATCGCTTGTAACTATGACAAAATCGGCATAAATTGAAGCAATCTCACCCATAAGCGGGCGTTTTGTTTTATCGCGGTCACCGCCGCAACCAAATAAAACTATCAAACGGTCTTTTGGGCAATCTTTAAAAGTTTTTAAAATGCTTTTTAAACCGTCGGGAGTGTGTGCATAGTCGATAATGACGGTAAAATCACCTGTATTTTCGAGCACCTCCGCCCTGCCCTTTACACCGCCAAATTCTTTTAAAGCCAAAACTGTATCTTGGCGCTCAATATTTAAAAAATCAGCTACTGCAAGCGCACAAAGTGAGTTATAAATTGAAAATCTACCAGGAATATTAACCCTAATATGTTCAATTTTATCGGTTAAAACCTTATACTCAGCATATTTGGATTGTAAATTAATTGATTTTGCAATGTAATCTGCATTATTATCAAGCGAAATTGAAACCTTATTACAGCATATTTCACTAAAAAGCCGTTCGCCGTATTTATCATCAATATTTACAACCGCATTATCGCACATTGAAAAAAGTTTTTTCTTTGCAAGATAATAATTTTCCATATTTTCGTGATAATCCAAATGATCTTGGGTAAGGTTTGTAAATACCGCCGTATCGAAATGCAAGCCCTCTACTCTACCAATTGAAAGAGCGTGGGAGGAAACTTCCATAATAACGTAATCACAACCCTTATCACGCATAACGCTAAACAAATGGTTAAGGTCAAACGCGTTAGGAGTTGTATTAACAGCAGGTACAACCTCATCGCAAATAACGTTTTGAATTGTACCTATAACGCCAACACGTTTACCCGCTTTTTCAAGAATATCCTTTAAAAGATAGGTAATTGTAGTTTTACCGTTAGTGCCTGTAACACCAATAAGCTTCATACCATTTCTAGGGTAATCAAACCACTTTTCACTCATTTGCGAAAAGGCAAGTGCGGTATTTTTTACAACAATTTCATTTTCAAATTCCGCTTTATTTTCAACAACAAGTGCAATCGCACCGTTTTTTACGGCATCCGCCCTGTATTGCGGATTATTATGGATATCGACAAAGACAAAGCCATCTTCTACCTTTTGTGAATTATCGGTAATACCCATAACCTCTAACTGCCCTAACGCTTTATTGCAGGCAATTATCGTGCCAAGTTTCATTATTTGCCTCCTGAAAAATCAGTCAACTGTTGATTCATCACGGAAATATACCGTAACGATTGTACCGGGTTCTACCTGCGTACCCGCGGCTATGCTTTGACTGTAAGCGCGAAGCCCTGATATCGCAATATTACCCGAAAATTCTATATTAAGACCAAGTCGCGCCGCAGTTGTGTTAACCTCGGTTGCGGTATATCCCGTAAAGTTAGGTACTATAATCTTTTCACTTTCGGTTTGTTCGGTGTAAAGAATTACAACACCACCCGTTGCAACCTTGTTACCCGCTTCGGGCAACTGTCTTATTACCTTATCGCCGTTTCCGACAATCTTATATTCAAGCTTTGCGCTTGTTACCTTTGCTTTTGCTTCATCGGTTGTAAGACCAACAGCATCGGGAACGTCGATTGCAAGCTTTTTAATTTCTTCTTCTGTGTAGCTTGGTTCGTAGCCAAGATACGGTAAAACGTCTGCCATAATTTTAGCATTTACAGGTGCCGAAATAACACCGCCGTAGTAATTCGAGCCCTTAGGTTCGTCAAGCATTACTAAAACGGCAATTTCAGGATTATCAATAGGTGCTACCGTCATACAAGAACTGATATAAAGATATTTATCGCCTGTTGCTTGAATTTTAGCAACCTTTTGTGAGGTACCTGTCTTTGCACCGATTTTATAACCGGGAACTAAAGAGTTTTTAGCACCGTTTAATGCAACAAATCCCATAAGCTCGCGCATTGTTTGTGAAGTGGTTTTAGAAATAACCTGTCGCTTATAAGTAGTTGTAGTTGTACTTACAACCTTATTATCCTGATTAACCGCCTTTGAAACAAGGTGTGGTTGGACAAGATAACCGCCGTTAACTGCCGCGGAAATTGCCGACATCATTTGTATTGGTGTTACGTTAAAGGTTTGACCGAATGATGATGATGCCAATTCAACAACACCCATATTTTCTTGTTTATGGTAGGTCGAACGTGATTCACCGGGTAAGTCAATACCTGTTTTTTCAGCAAAACCAAATGCTTTAAAATACTTTGAGAAGGTATTAACACCAACTAATTGACCGATAGTAATAAATGCAGGGTTACAAGAGTTAGCAATGGCTTGTTGAAGGTTTTGAGTACCGTGACCGCCATGCTTCCAACAACCGTAACGCTGACCTGCAACGCTTGTATGACCGTTGCAATAAAAACTGTTATTTTTATTTATAAGATTTTCTTCAATGGCTATCGCTGCGGTTACAACCTTAAATACTGAACCGGGTTCGTATGAGTCGGAAATAACCTTATTTCGCCATTGACGGTTTAAAAGTTCACTTCTTAAAGTTGATTTTTTTGTTTCATCAGTTTCGGCATCTACCTTTTCTTGGTCAACAGCCGATAACACAAAAGGATCGTTAGGGTTAAAATCCCCCTTAACCGCCATTGCAAGAATAGCACCTGTATTAACGTTCATTACAACCGCCGCACCGCGTTCTGCAACTTTGTTTTGTGCTATTGCGGTTTCAAGATATTTTTCAGCGGTATACTGAATATAAGAATCAAGTGTTAATACAAGCGAGTTACCCTTAACCGCCTCCTCAACCTTTTCATAGGTAAAAGGCATATCGGTACCATGCGCGTTTTTAGCTGCTACAACGCGCCCCGCAATACCTGTAAGCTCGTTATCGTAGAAGCTTTCAATACCCGAAAGGCCCTGTTCATCAGAGCCAACAAAGCCCAATACAACCGACGCGAGACTATCATTAGGGTAATATCTTTTGGTAGTTTCATCAAGACCAATATATTTTGTTAGCTTGTTATCCTTGATAAACTCGCGCACCTTATCCGCATCGGATTTTTCGATTTTCTTTTTAACGATTACGTAATAAGAATTTTTGTCGGTATTTTTATAAACCGTTTCGTAATCTACGCCTAATATTTCAGAAAGACCTTTTGCAATTTTTTCACGTACGGCATCGCGTTCATCGGCAGTTTTAATTTTCTTAATAGCATTTGGTGTAATATATACCGTCCACGCCGTTGAACTTGTTGCCAAAACCTGCATATTGCGGTCGTAAATATCACCGCGCGGTGCGGTAACCAAGCTGTCGTAAAGTTGTTGCTCAGATGCTTTAGTTTGATATTCTTCACCTTTTAGCACCATTATGTTGAAAAGACTTACGCTCGAAACACCCGAAAGTGCAATAATAACAATTAGCATTATTATAAAACTTCTTTTCACCATTATTTTGCCCGGTTTTACTGCCATTGAGTGCTTCCCTCTTTCCTTTTTACTATATATTTAAATGCCCAAATACGAGAGCCGACTTTTCAGCTCTCGTACCCTGTATTCAGTATATTATTTTTTGCAAAAATTATTACTCTGCCAAAAGCAAAGTACCGTCAGCGGTTTTAGCCACGTTAGTATCATTAACCTTAATATAGGTTACGTCATCCTTATCGGGCTTTTTCATACCTAGTTGAACTGCTTCAAGTTCCAAATTTGCATAAGAAATTCTTCTTTGAAGTTCAACCTCTAAAACGGTTTTTTCACTGTCAAGTTCAGCAATAGCTGCCTTAACGTCGTTAATTTCCGCCTTTACTTCGTTGATTTTTAGACGTATTGAAAGATTACAACAAACCGCACAAAGTGCAACAAGTGTAACCATTACAACCGAAACTGCAGGAGAAAGCTGACGAGCCGCCGCCTTACGCTTTGCCTTTTTAGGCATTACTACAATATTATCTTTTACCTCAGTTTTCTTTGCCTCTCTGGGCATAAATCTTTCGAAATCATACGCAAGACTGTCGTTATAATACTTAATATTATTCATATTCTTTCTCCTTTCCCTTAATTTTTAACGATTACGCGAAGCTTAGCGCTGCGACTTCGCGGATTATTTTCAAGTTCCTCTTTTGAGGGTTCAATAGGTTTTCTATATAACAAGTGACCGCGTGGTGTTTTACCGCAAACACATACGGGACAATCGGGCGGGCATGTACAACCCGTGCAATAATCTTTAAAACGAAGCTTCACCATTCTGTCTTCTAACGAATGGAAGGTTATAATTGCCAAAACACCGTCTTTATTAAGTAGGTCGAAGGCAATATCCATTGCTTCATTCAAACGGTCAAGTTCGGCATTAACGGCAATTCTTATTGCTTGAAAGCATTTTCTTGCGGGGTGACCATCACGGCGCGCCGCCGCGGGATAAGCCGATGCAATAATTTCAGCTAACTGTGTAGTTGTAGTGATTCTTTCTTTAGCGCGTTCGCTAACTATTCTATCAGCAATTTTTCGCGAGAACTTTTCTTCACCGAAGCGCCAAAAAATATCGGCAAGTTCAGTAGCTGTAAAATCGTTGACAATATCCTCTGCTGACATACCGCTTTGGCTCATTCGCATATCAAGGCGAGATTCCTTATGGTAAGAAAAGCCGCGTTCTGCAGTATCAAGTTGATAAGAAGAAACACCCAAATCAAGAAGTATTCCGTCAACCTTTTCTATACCCTCTTGCTTGACAACCTTATCCATATTGGCGAAATTACTTCTAATAACCTTCGCAGGAAGTCCTGCAAGACGCTCAGTAGCGATTTTAACTGCGTCGGGGTCTTGGTCTAATGCAAGCAATAAACCGTTTTCTAGGCGCTTTGCGATCTCTTTAGAGTGCCCTGCGCCACCCGCAGTACCGTCAACATAAATTCCGTTTGGTTTTATACAAAGCGATTCAATTGTCTCATTAAGTAAAACAGATATATGTTTGAATTCCATATTAGAAATTCAGCTCCTCAACAATTGAAGCAATAGCTTCTGGTGTGTACTTGCTGTTCTCTGCTGCCCAGAGGTCTGTATTCCAAAGTTCTAAATTTGAAGCCATACCAATAATGTGAACCTCGTCAGCGAGCATTGAATATTCACGAAGAGATGCAGGAATTAAAATTCTGCCTTGGCTATCGAAACCAACTGTAAAAGTACCTTCGTATAAAAAACGCTTAACGTCGTTTGATTTTGTATTAGGAAGGGTGCTTATTTGTGCAACAAGCTTGTCCCATTCATCTTTAGAATAAACACAAAGACAACGCTTACCGAAAATACTGCGGCAAATATAAAATTCGTCACCAAGTTCTTCACGAAGCTTTGCAGGAATGAAAACCCTGCCCTTTTTATCAATATTATGTTGATAGCCACCAAAAAGCACGGATTTTCACCTCTTTTTCACCACTTTAGTGCACTTTTATGGTTTTTAACGCCACTTTGCACCACTACAATGACATTATACCGCCACACCATTTAAAAATCAAGTGTTTTTTAATGTTTTTTAGTATTTTTAACAATTTTTTAAAAAAATTTGAATTTATTCCCTACAAATGCAAAAAAAAGCACCCTTGCGGGTGCGTTTTTAAAGTTTAATTATTTGCCGTAAGCATAATCGTAAGCAGAGTCGCCGTACTTAATCATTTCTTTAAGTAATGCAACGAGCTTAGCGTCAGCATTATTGTACTGAGCTTTAACGTAAGATTCAATACT
>JAZQWD010000092.1:0-8560 GCA_045632165.1 Acutalibacteraceae bacterium
CGGACAGTCCGGGAGGCCTGTCCCTACGATGTGCAAACAATTAAATTGATATATCGCGTAGGGTTGCACCTGTGTGTGCAACCGCAAAAAAACGGAACGACACATAGGTCGTTCCCTACGCGTGCCTCTAATTTAACAGCCCGATAAACTAAAATTTGAAATTTTAAAACTGTATTACTAAGTTACATTTATTATAATAATTAATCGGTATTAAAAAATTGAAAAAAAGTTGAAATAATGCTTGCATTTTGAAAAAAGTGTTGTTATAATATTATTAATATGGGTGGAAGTTTTAAGTTGCACCCATTTATATTGTTTTGATATATTATGGAAGGATGATATAAAATGAAAAATTATCAAAGACCTGAAGCAGAAGTAATCGCTATCACCACCAACGAAAACATCGCTAGCGATATTCCGGATGGCGAAATGGGCGTAATGAGCAACAACCTTTTCGACTAATCTAATGCTTTATAAAATTGCTGATTTAATAGCAGACGTTCCCGCAGCGGGGGGCTTGGCCTCCCGCTGCGAAGCATACTCATTTTTCGGATCAAGCAATGCAGATATCGTCATTTCTGAGGATAAATACCGCCGCGAGCGTTATGAAGATGCATCTTACGAACTTATCGCCTATATGGAATCTGCATACCAGTTCTATAAAGAACTGGTTAATTTTAACGGGTTTTATCTTCATTCTTCTGCGGTTGTGTTAGATGGTAAGGCATATCTATTTTCGGGTTCTCCCGGTGCGGGCAAATCTACCCATACGCGACACTGGCAAGAAGTGTTCGGTGAAAAGGCGGTAGTAATAAACGATGATAAGCCCGCGCTTCGTTATATTGACGGCGTGTGGTATGCATACGGCACACCGTGGTGCGGTAAGGATGGGATTAACCAAAACCAAAAAGCCCCTGTAGCGGGCATTTGCTTTCTTGTAAAGGCAAATGAAAATAAAATTCGCCGTTTAGATGCATTTGAAGCAATGCAAAAAATTATGGGTCAAACCATATATAAATTTCAAAATTCTGATATGCTTGATAAAATGCTTGGCTTGTTGGATACTTTTATAAAGAAAATTCCTATTTACGAAATGGAAAACCTACCGGATGCTGATGCTGTCCGTTTAAGTTATAATACAATGTGCTGCGATAAGCAGGAGGGTAGTAAATGAAACTAAAAGAAGATTTCGTTTTGCGACAGGTAGCAAACACTTGGGTTGTTTTGCCTTTAGGTGAAACCGCTTTGGATTTTACCTCAATGGTTAAATTAAATGATTCGGGCGCTTTACTTTGGCAGGTTTTAGAAAATACTCCCAGCAAAGATGCGCTTGTTTCGGCACTTATAGCGGAATATGACGTAACTGCAGAAGTTGCCAAGGCGGACGTTGAGGAATTTTTAAAAGTTCTACTCGATTTTGGCTGCTTAGAACAGGATTAATATTTAATTCGGAGTATGATATGAAAAAAATTACTATTTTGTGTGTAATCCTTGTGGTTGTTTTACTTGCAGGGTGTAAGGATAAGAAAAATACTAACGACACTAATTCTGACATAGTGATTACACCCGGTATTAGCGATAGTATTTTTGACGAAGACGGAGTAAAGGATAACTTTGATGCACAAACTCCGCCAAGCGCTGATACAACAATCCCTTCGGGTGATGAAAATACCAATTTTAACCCCCAAAACCCTAAGGATTGCACCTATGAGGAATTTGTTAACATGACCCCCACCCAGCAAGAGGCATGTATGAAAGCTTACAGTTCTATGGAAGAGTTTTTCAAATGGTATACTAAAGCAAAAGAGGAATACGAAAAAGAACATCCTTCTATTGACGTAGGTGACGGCTCTCTTGATTTGGATGAAATTCTTAAATAATAGAAAAAATTAAACCACCGATTACTCGGTGGTTTTTTTAATTCAAAAATCAATGCGGGTTTTAAGAATGCCTTTTTTCTTTCCGTGCTTGCGATACGATATAGATTGTGGAATTTGGGGATGTGTAGTGTATAATAAGTAAAACTGACACACTTTTGTCTAAACTTGTCGCTTTCTATGACGGTGGTAGGGCGGAACTAGTTTAAATTATTGCAAACACAATGTTTTTATGATAAAATAAAAATATTTGAAACACAGTAATAATGAGTTTAAATGTAAATAGATATAAGTTATAAAAAACCAATGAGTTGCTATATGAAGGAGTTGGGATGATGAACGAAAAAGAAACTAAGTTTCGGCCTTTTAATATTAGAACACTACCGATTGTAGGAGTTCTGTTATTATTGCTAACGGCGATTATTTTGATATGGCACAGCAACGCAAATAGTATGCAGGCCGCACCGGCTTTGATGGCTAAGATATATTTTGACGGTGAGTACCGTATTGGCGAAGGTGAGTGGCAGGAGATAGTAAAAGGAAAACACATTTCTGCTACTGAAGGGGACGTTACCTTGAGAGGTAATTTCCATATACTCGCGCCGGACGGTGAATACGTTGGCATTTATACTGACAATATTCCTATTGCTTTATATACAAATCATATTAATCTGACGTTTTATGAAGGTGAAAACGAGCCGTTTATGATAGATGTGGAAAATCCGTTATACGGTGATTCTGCTTGTCACGAGGATTGGACTGCTTATACCCTTGTAGGTGGAAGTGAAGAACCTATCGAGATTGTTATTCATAATCCGCATAGCTTCGGTAATGAAACCGCCATTGACGAGATGCTTTCCAACACGGCTTTGTGGGCGGATATTGAGTTTGAAAAGGGGATTCTTGACAGCGGAAATACTCAAAGAAATATTGGTTTGGCGTTTATTATAATTTCTCTTATTGTTTTGGGTACCGCTTTGTTTTCTACCCTTATACATATAAAAAACAGCAAGACACTTTGGGTGCTTGGTGCTGTAATTTTCTTTGCCGGAACATACCTTTGTTATAGTGCAAACGGCGTTTCATTTTGGAGCGAATCCGTCGTGTCTAATACGACAATTTTGGGCTGCTCAATGATGTTTTATATGCTATTTCTTTCGGTTGCGCTTGCGCACTTTTTGAAGGGTACAAAAACAATTGGTACAATCACCGTTACGCTGCTTGGAATTGCTAACGCAGTACTTATTGTTTCGCCGATTTTAACCGACATCCTTTTTTATGACACCTGGCTTTATTGGGCTATAGCACAGGTGATTTCAAATATCGTTTTGCTATGTTGCCTTATACGTGAGCTTTGTGATACAAAAGGAAAAGAGCGTTGGATTTATGTCGGTGCTATTTTGCCGCTGATTTCTTTTGGTGTGGACGTTATTATGACTGAGCTTGGGCTATGGAAGGGTGGTCTTTCCTCGAAATACGTTTTCGGCGTTTTCTTTATTGCCGCGATGATAGCAGTGCTTAAGGTTATACCAAACAGCATTAATGCTCTTGCTAAGGCCAAAGAATTGGAAACCGAAAAAATTGTATTGAACGCTCAGCTTACTGAAAGCAGAATGTCTACTATGATGAGCCAAATTCGTCCGCACTTTATTTATAATACTCTCGGCAGTATTGAACAACTATGCAACATTGATCCCGAGAAAGCGGGCGAACTCGTTCATAACTTTGCGAAATACTTGCGCGGTAATTTTGGAGAGCTTGATAATCCAAAGCCGATTTTGATGTCGCAGGAAATGGAGCATGTACGCCATTACATCAGTATTGAAAATGTGCGCTTCCCTGATATGACGTTTTCATTTGAGATGAATTCAGACGATTTTCATATTCCGGCACTTACTATTCAGCCAATTGTTGAAAATGCTATTAAGCATGGGCTTATGAAATTGCAAAAAGGCGGTACAATCCGTGTAGTATCCTATGAGACTGATACCCATTACTGTGTTTCGGTGGATGATGACGGCGTGGGATTTGATACAAATGTTCTGCTTGATGAAAGAAAGCACGTAGGTATCCGTAATATTCGCGGAAGATTAAAGGCGATGGTAAATGGCACCCTTGAAATCGAAAGTACTCAGGGTGTTGGTACTAAGGTATTGATAACTATTCCTAAGGAGGTATAACGATGATTGCAATAGCTGTAGATGATGAACCTTTGATGTTAGGTGCCCTTACGAAGGCCATAAAAGCATCCCCAGATATTACTTCCGTTGCGGATTTTACCTCTTGTGAGGATGCTCTTAACTATATTAAAAGCAACCCCGCCGATATTGCTTTTTTGGATATTAATATGCGCGGTATGGGCGGTCTTTCACTTGCGGAAAAAATCATCAGTTCTTGTTCTGAATGCAAAATTGTTTTTTGCACCGGTTACGAGGAATATGCAATTCCCGCCTTTAAGCTTCACGCTTCGGGTTATTTAATGAAACCCATATCAGTCAAAGATGTGCAGGTGGAAATTGATAATATTAAGGGAATTCGACAAAGAGAAAAACCGCTTACAGTAAAATGTTTCGGTAATTTTGATGTTTATGCAAAGGGAGAAAAGCTTAGCTTCAAGCGCTCAAAGACAAAGGAACTTTTTGCGTTTTTGGTGGACCGAAATGGTGCAGGGGTTACGATTGCAGAAATAGGAGTTGCGCTTTGGGAAAATGACGAGGATCAAAAGAATCATAATTATATCCATCAGTTGTTCCGTGATTTGCGCCAATCTCTTGAAACGGTGGGTGCAGAGGAGATTTTTGAAAGAAATAATTATTTTTACTCCCTAAATCCCGAAAAATTAGACTGTGATTATTACGCATATTTAAAAACCGGAAAACCCGAATTCCATGGGGAATATATGTCTCAGTATAGTTGGGCAGAAGAAACCTGCGGATTGCTTTGGGAAAGAATATCTAAATAATAAAATTTAGAAAAGCCGTCGATTCGACGACTTTTTTTTATTGGTTTGTAAGAGGTTTGTAAGATATATGTGATAAAATATAATGTCTAAATTAAATGGGTTAACATTATTCGTCAGTTTTGATTATAATTTGACAAATTAACCTTTTAATCAAGAATTTTCACAAAAAACCATCTTATAATTCTTGACTAACATTGTATAAAGTGCTATATTTAATAGATAAGTATAGTTTACTGAAAATATTATTTAAAACAATTCTAAAAAGGAGATGTTTGAATGAAAAATAGACTAATTGCTGTAATACTTACAATAACAATGTTATTGGCTGTAATTCCTATGGGTACAGTTGTTGCAGCAGGAGCAGACGATGTTACAATAACTGTTCTTGACGAAAACGGTAATAATATTACCGAATCCGGTCTTTCGGTTAAAGTAACACATGTTTACGGTTCATATTGGAACCGTACTGAAAACGTTACCGTAACAAACAATGGTGGAGGTGTTTTTGTTTTCGACGGTTCAAGATATGACCGTAGCGACACAAAATATTACACCGTAACCGCAACTCTTACATCAGATGGACGCACCTACACCGCTACACAACAAATTTCAAAGAACGCAAACTCTGTTGTGTTAACTCTTGAAGATTTTGTTCAAGGCGAAAAGTGGGTAGAATTCGGTATTTATTACATCGCCGACGGTCACTTCCCGGATAGCTTTTATTATTGGGGTGAAGCGGCTGATTACGGCCCCGCAGGCGATAATACACCGCTTCTTATGATTAACGTAAACGTTACAAAGCTTAAAGAGTGCGAAGGCGTTCTTTATCAAGAAAACGTTACTAACGCATACCACTTTATACCTGATGGACAATCTACAAGTGAAGACCCCGAAATTGAGCATCAAGAAAATATTGCTTATGCGACCAAATTCTGGGAACAAGTTAAGCTTTGTATGGACGAAGAATCTATCGAAGCTTTCGAAGCAACAGGTCTTTATGATACCTTTATCGGTTACTGCTTAAAGAACCAAGGTAGTGCATCAAACCCTGATAATCACTGCGACGGTATCTTGTCGGTAAGCCCTCCTGTATACGTTATCGAAATGTATGACCACAATAAGGAAATTTTCGGTGCTTATACTAACGACCACGAAACCATCGTTACAGCTCCTATTCCGTTATGGAGCGAAGAGCTTCCCGCTGTGCTTTTAGCATACAACAAGCACTTCAATCAAGATATTGATTGGGTAAGCAGTGCTTCAGGCGTTTGGACAGGCTCTTATATCACTACCGAAAACGGCAGAAACTATAAGTACAACTTAAAGATTACACAAATTAACAACAAGGAAGCAACAGGATTTACCTCTTCAACAGGTATTAAATACCAAAAGAAGACCGATACATATTATCTTGCAGCTTTCCAATCTGAAACACAAAGCAAGGAATTAGTTGACTGTATCGTTACCTATACCGACGGTGTTAAGGATTTAGTTTTCAACGACCAAGTAACCTCTCTTAATAAAGGCGCTAAGGTTATTCCTTTTGATGGTAACACCGATAGAGTGAACTTCATCTTCGAAGGTTGGAAACTTGAAGGCGGTGACGGTACTATCTTGTCACAACAAGATATTATAGATACCTACACTTCGGTTAATGAGGATTTAACCTTTGTTGCTGTATATTCAGTTGCTCCCTCAAAATACATCGGTACTATTCAAGTAATTCTTAATGGTACTTATGATTCTGTTACAGGTACCGCAACAGGCGAATTAGTAGATATTACTACCGTTATGAACGATAAGACCAGCCTTTACGTAAGTGCTGACGGTGTTGAATTTATTCCTCTTACCCACACCGCTACAGGTACGTATACTGCTGAGCTTTTAAACGGCACTTATGCAATTTACTATTTCGACCGTAACGATTACACTCTTTCTTCTAACCAACATTTAAGCATTAACAACGATGACCGTACACGTTATATATTCTTCAATACTGTTGAATATGACTTAAACGGTGGTGTTGGCGGCCCCGCTGCACTTCTTGAATACTATGCTTCAGAATATGCTGTAAGCGTTTCTAAGGATGCTCCCACCAAGGAAGGTTTCCTCTTCACCGGTTGGAAGGATCAAGACGGCAACATTTATGATAGCGGCGCTATTCTTACACCCGCTATCGGTAAGGCATATACCTTAACCGCACAATGGGTTGACGCGGCTGATATATACGTTAACGTAACTATCGACCATTACACTACTAACGACGGTTATGACGGTCGTTCACAAAAGGATGACATTCTTTTCGACGTAGTTTATACCCCCAGCAACGATATACCTTACGTTGAATTTGGTTATAACTTTGACCTTTCAAGCGAAAGCCACGATAAATTCGATTTTGTATCAAATGCTGAATTTACAAAGTATACCGCAAACGTTCCTACAGTTTCAGGCGTTTCAAAGGATAACATCTATTCAGTAGTTACAAGCAAACATAACTACAACGTTGTTTCTGTTACAACTACTACTGATGAAAACGGTGACGTTTATATCGACGTTGTATTAGAATATGCACCCAAAAACCAAGACTTAGAGTTCGAGGTTAGGGTAGAAGACGTTCCCGCAGGTTTGGCTCCTCAAGCTGCAATCGTTAAGATTCTTGCTTGGTCAAGCGAAAGCAATAGCTGGAATATTATTACCCAACAAAGAAACGAAGACGGCATTAGAAAGCCCGGTGTTCGTGTTGAATTAGAGGGTAACATTGGTACAGGCACTTACCCTGTATGGGTTAACGAGGTAATTGACGAAAAAACCGTTACACCTTACGGCTATCGTATTGTTGTAACCGCTATTATCTATCCTGACGGAACTATTGTTGAAGTAAACAACGACGTTCTTGCTGACCTTACCAAAAACAACACCGACCTTTACACCGTAACTATCGGCAGCGTTGCTAACGGTAAATCGTTCGGCGAGGGCTTAAACGGTGCTTATTTTGTAGACGAAGCACAAAACGGTAAGCTTGAAGCTGTAATTACCACTCAGGGCTACAACGTTATTTTTGACGCTCAAGGCGGTAAGGTTAACGGCTTTGACGTGCAAAAGCTTGAAAATCAGTATAAGGTTCCCGATTTTGACGGCTACGTTCCCACCCGCGACGGCGGTTACGTGTTCGACGGTTGGTATCTTGATACCGAATATACCACCCTCGGTCAAGAAGGCGTATATTTGAAAGAGAACGTTACCTTCTATGCTAAGTGGAAGGAACCTCTTAAGATAGAGGGCTTTATTACCGTTGCAGGTACCTATGAACAAACCAACAGCGACGGCAAGGTTACCATTCAGTCAATTAATTCAATCGACTTGGTGGAAACCGTTGTAGTAATTCTTCAAAGAATTGACGTTAACGGTTATACCGAAACAGTAGCAGAACAGCTCGTTACTCTCGACTACAACAAGAAGGATTATTATTTCCAAGGTCGCAAGGTTGGCTTTGCTGAATATTCCTTCACTGGTATTCCCGACAACCTCGAGCAATACCGTATTCAAGTTCTTATTCCTAACTATACTTCAACCTTCCAAAACGAAGTTGAAAGTATTGATGAAACCTTAAAGTTAGATTACCCGACCTATAATCTTTACGATTTCGTTGCTGAATTTGGCGACGACAAGGTTGCTAACGTTAACGTACACTCACACTTCGAGCCCGTTGAATTCGAGCTTG
>JAZQWD010000093.1:0-15773 GCA_045632165.1 Acutalibacteraceae bacterium
ACCGTTACCCCCGGTGTACGCTTTGCCGACGGTGACGTTGGCGACCAAAAGCGCGTTATGACACCCGCCGCTGCCAAAGAAATCGGTAGTGACTATATCGTTGTAGGTCGTCCTATTACTGCAGCAGCCGACCCCGTTGCAGCTTATACACGTTGTTGTGAAGAATTTATTGGGTAGTTTTTAAAGAATAAAGAATAAATAATAAAGAATAAAAAACGTGTGCCTTTGGCACAGATATAAATTTGTCGGCAAAGCCGACACCGATTTTTACGTGCTATACACGGCAAGGTTTTGGGGCACCCTTTCAAAATCTTTGATTTTGTCAAAGGGTCAAGTTCTTATACTATTTTCTTTCTTCTTTTTTATTTATTATTTAATACGGAGGATTAGAAAAATGGAAGGTTATAAAAGAGAGTTTATACAGTTTTTAGAAAGCGCAGGCGTTTTAAAGTTTGGTGATTTTACCGCTAAATCGGGTAGAAAAATCCCCTATTTTATTAACGCGGGCGACATTAAAACAGGTGACCAGATTTCAAAGCTTGGCGAATTTTATGCAAAAGCATATTTTGAAAAAATCGGCAACAAAAAAACCGTTCTTTACGGCCCCGCTTATAAGGGTATTCCCATTGCGGTTTCGGTTGCTTGTGCACTTTCAAAAGAGGGCTTAGACGTTCCGTTTTTCTTTAACAGAAAAGAAGAAAAGGACCACGGTGAGGGCGGTGTTTTCGTTGGCTACAAGCCCCAAGGCGAAGATATCGTAATCGTTGAAGACGTTATCACTGCAGGCACCGCTATCCGCGAAAGTATGGAAATTTTATCTTCCGTTAAAGACAGCAAGGTTGCCGCTGTTTTCGTTATGGTTGACCGTAAGGAAAAGGGCAAAACCGAAAAATCCGCAATGGCTGAGGTTGGCGAAGAATTCGGCTTCCCCGTATATTCGGTTGTTGACGTTTACGATATTATCGAATATCTTGAAGAAGACGAAAAGAACGCTGAAAACGTAGAAAGAATTAAGAAGTACTTAGAAGTAAACGGCGCAAAAGCATAATTTATGAAAGGAATTACAATATGAGAAGTTTAATTGATATTGCTGAACTTTCGGTTGAGGAAATTGATAAATTACTTGCTACCGCGGGTGATATTATTGAAAACCCTGCAAAATATACCGAAAAGTGCAAAGGCAAAAAGCTTGCAACCTTGTTTTTCGAACCCTCAACCCGTACACGCTTAAGCTTTGAAGCCGCTATGTACGAGCTTGGCGGCAACGTGCTCGGCTTTTCTGAAGCAAAAAGCAGCTCGGCCTCAAAGGGCGAAAGCGTTGCTGATACTGCAAAGGTTGTTTCATGTTATGCTGATATTATTGCAATGCGCCACCCTAAAGAGGGTGCACCTCTTGTTGCTTCTATGAATGCAAGTATACCCGTTATTAACGCTGGTGACGGCGGTCACAACCACCCCACCCAAACCCTGGCGGATTTACTTACTATTAAGCGTGAGATGGGTCGTCTTGATAATTTAACCATCGGTTTTTGCGGTGACTTAAAATTTGGTAGAACCGTTCACTCGCTTATAACTGCGCTTCGCCGTTATGAAAACATTAAGTTTATACTTATTTCTCCTAACGAATTACGCTTACCTACCTATGTTAAAGAATCGCTTGAAAAGGATAATTTCCAAGTCATCGAAACTACAGATTTAGAATCAGTTATGCCCGAGCTTGACATACTTTATATGACACGTGTTCAGGGTGAACGCTTCTTTAGTGAGGAAGAATATTTACGCCTTCGCGACAGCTACATTTTAACCCCCGAAAAAATGCAACTCGCAAAAGAAAAAATGGCAGTTCTTCATCCGCTACCCCGCGTAAATGAAATTAGCGTTGCAATAGATAAAGATCCACGCGCTTGCTATTTTAAACAGGTTTTGAACGGTAAGTTTATGCGAATGGCCTTAATTTTAATGCTTTTGGAGGTAGAGTAAAATGACAGTTGATACCATTAAAAACGGCATTGTTATTGACCATATCACCGCAGGTCTTGGTATGAAAATTTATGCCCTTTTAAAGCTTGATGAGCTTGATTGCTCGGTTGCTTTTATTAAAAACGCACCCAGTAAAATTATGGGCAAAAAGGATATTATTAAAATTGATGCCGATATTGAGGTTAACACCGATATTTTGGGCTACGTTGACCCTGACGTTACCGTAAACATTATTAAAGACGGTAACATTGTTGAGAAAAAGCGTATTGCTTTGCCCGAAAGATTAGAAAACGTTATTAAATGTAAAAATCCACGTTGTATTACCACAACCGAGCAGGAGCTTAGTCAAGTTTTCAAATTAACTGACAAGGAAAATCGCGTTTACCGTTGCATTTATTGCGAGGCAAAGGCAAAATAAACCAAATTTTTATATTGTAAGCATATAGGTTTTTGTGTTAAAATAAGGCAAAACCTATATGCTTTTTTATTAGGAGTGTTGGCTATGTACCTTAAAACCGATTTTAAATTTAAAAAATTCGAACTAGATACAATAGACGAAAGCGTTTTCGCACCCGATTTTGACGATAGTGATTGGCGAGTTGTCAGAATACCTCACGACTGGGGCATTGAGGGCGATTTTTCAGCCGATAACGATGCTACCGTTAACCAAATTATTGAAGACGGTATGACAAAGCCACAGGTTATCACAGGTTGGACAGGCGGTCTTCCCATGGTGGGAGCAGGTGTTTACCGTAAGTGGGTTAAAATTGAAAAAGCAGATAAGTTGTTTTTAGAATTTGACGGTGTTATGTGGAACAGCCGCATTTATATTAACGGCAAATTAGCAGGTAAAAACCACTTTGGTTATAAATCATTTTGCGTTGATATTACCGATTACGTTGATTTTGATAAAGAAAACCTTATTGCCGTTTATGCCGAGGTTCGCGAAAACAGCGGCCGCTGGTATTCGGGTGCGGGTATTTATCGTAACGTTCGTATTACGTCAAAACCCGAAAAGCATATTGCCTATAACGGTATTTGGGTAAGACAAACCTATGCCGATAAGGGATTAGCTATTTTAGATATTTCGGCCGAACTTGTAAACACAAACGGCTTTCGTGCGAAAATTACCGCACCCGATGGTCAGGAATACACCTGTGAAACAAAAAATGATGCCGCAATTTTACAAATTAATAATCCAATTTTGTGGGACGTTGACGAGCCCAACCTATACACCGTAGAATTTACACTTGAAAACGGATATAGCGAAACTGTAAAATTCGGTATTCGTATTTGCGAATTTACAAAACAGGGCTTTTTCTTAAACGGTCGTTATCTTAAAATGAACGGTGTTTGTATGCACCACGATTTAGGCGCTATCGGTGCGGCGGTTAATAAATCGGCAATTAAGCGCCAAATTGTAATTATGAAGGGTATGGGTGTTAACGCTTGGCGCACAAGCCATAATCCCCCCTCGCCCGAGCTTTTGGATTTGTGCGACGAAATGGGTATTCTCGTTATGGACGAATTCTTTGATGAATGGCGCCTACAAAAGGTCAAAAACGGTTATGCAGGAACCTATGACGAATTCGCAAAACAAGATGCCGTTGATATTATTAAACGCGACCGCAACCACCCAAGCGTTATTATGTGGTCACTCGGCAACGAGGTACGCGAACAAATTGACGACTACGGTTGGCGCGAGGCGAGAGATTTATACGACCTTGTAAAAGCCACCGACCCCACTCGCCCCGTAACAAACGGTTTATCTCACTTCCCCGCTTGCTACACCAAATATATGGCATTTTATACCGATATTGTCGGCCTTAACTATAAGCCCCACACCTATGGTGACGATTTGAAAAACTACCCCGACAAAATGCTTTTAGGCAGTGAAACCGCTTCTTGTATTTCAAGCCGTGGCATTTACCACTTCCCTGCCGAAATTACTATTGCCGATAAAAGATGGGAAGATTTAGCCATTTCCGACTACGGCTTAATGGCGCCCCCGTGGGCATATTATGCCGAGCGCGAAATTGCCGCGCAAAAGGATTATCCCCAAGTTATGGGCGAATTTATTTGGACCGGCTTTGACTATCTTGGCGAACCGACACCTTATTACACCAACTGGCCCTCGCGAAGCAGTTATTTCGGTGTAGTAGATTTAGCGGGTCTTCCAAAAAACCGTTATTACCTCTACCGCAGTGTTTGGACCGATATTCCCACCCTACATATTTTCCCCCATTGGAACTGGGAAAACAAGATTGGTGAAAATGTTCCCGTACATATTTATACAAACTATGACGAGGTTGAATTATTCGTAAACGGCAAGTCACAAGGTAAACGCAAATTTGCCGAAAAGAAAACCGAATTTGCCGATAAGCACGAAGAATGGCAAAACCAAATTGAGCGCTTCCGCCTTATTTGGAACGAGGTTGTTTACGAGCCGGGTGAAATCACCGCAGTTGCCTATAAAAATGGCAAAGAAGCCGAACGTAAGACAATTAAAACCTCGGGTGAGCCGTATGCAATTCGCCTTTCGGCTTACAGTGATAAAATTACCGCTGACGGTGAAAGCTTAAACTATATCACTGCCGAAATCGTTGATAAAGACGGTAACCTTTGTCCCAATGCCGATAACCGCGTAACCTTCACCGCAAACGGTGCCGAGGTTTACGCAACCGACGCGGGCGACCAACGTGAAACCGAAACCTTCTTACGTCCCGACAAAAAAGCAATGTCGGGTATGGTAGTAGCCGTTATTCGCGCTACCGAAGAAAAAGGTGAGGTTACAGTAACCGCCACCGCCGACGACTTAATTTCAGGAGAAGTTACATTTATATGTGAATAAATAAAAATGGTAGAACAAATCGTTCTACCATTTTTGTTTGATATAAATTGAGGTTTATTGCTCGATTGGTTTGTACAATAATTCCGCATTCCGAATTCCGCATTGAGCGTCAGCGATAAACCCCAATTTTAATATCTAAAATAATTTTAAATAACTGTCATTTTTCTATCATTTTTTTACATTTAAAAGAATATAATCGTATTACTGATATAAAAAGAAAGGTGACAGTTAAATGAACGGATTTTTCCCCGAAGGCAAACTTTATAACACACAAGAAAACAAAAGACAGATGCTATCTCCGGCCGCGCTTTTAGACGCGCAAGTTAGGGGGTTAGTGCTTGAAGCCCCCGTCCTTATGTGCGATACCGACCATAACTTAATAGTTAATCTTGGGTGTATGCGCGGCATAATTCCCCGCAACGAGGGGGCAATAGGTATCGAGAACGGTACTACGCGTGATATTGCGCTTATCTCCCGCGTTGGAAAGCCCGTTTGCTTTGTTATTAGCGAAATTAAAAGCGACAGCAAAGGTGATTTATACGCGGTGTTATCCCGCAAAAAGGCACAAATTCTTTGCAAAAATTACATCGAAAGCGAGTTTCAAACAGGGCGAGTTGTTAACGCGGTTGTAACGCATCTTGAATCGTTCGGCGCATTTTGTGATATCGGTTGCGGTAATATTGCCCTTTTGCCTATTGATGCAATTTCGGTTTCGCGAATTTCTCACCCAAAAGACCGCTTTCAGGTTGGCGATAATATAAAAGCGGTTATAAAAAATATTGCCGACGACGGTAAAATAACACTTTCACACAAAGAACTTTTAGGCACGTGGGAAGAAAATGCCCGCGAATTTTCGGCAGGTCAGACAGTTACAGGCGTCGTTCGAAGCGTTGAAGATTACGGCATTTTCGTAGAGATTACCCCAAACCTTGCAGGTCTTGCTGAACCGCGTGACGGTGTGCGCGTCGGTCAACAGGCAAGCGTGTTTATCAAAAGCATTTTAAAGGATAAAATGAAGATAAAACTTATAATAATCGACAGTTTTGAATCGAATTATATCCCCAAAATCAAATATTACAATACAGATGATATAATTAGTGAATGGGAATATTCCCCAAAAGACTGCCGAAAACAAATAACCACACGCTTTTGCGGATAGAGAAAGCCACCTCTAAAGAGGTGGCTTTAAAAATTTATAATTAAAAATGTTAAAATTGAGAGAATTTTAACAGTAGAACTATTGAAAATTAAAATTAAAGTGCTATAATATTTTATAATATTATAGTATAGAAACGGAAGTAATGCTATGAAAAAACAATTCACATTAAACCGCAAGTGGTTTGTAGGCATTTTATCTGTTGTACTATGTGTTTTGATTGCGGCAACAGCTATTATAGGTCTTAATAGCGATCTTTTCAATAACGGCGGTGCGGCTATCAATACACCCAATACAGAGGAAAACGATACTGCAAAACCCAACAACGACAATGATGCTGGAAATCCGAATGATAATGTGGTTAATAATCCAACCGATAAACCGCATTCAAACGGAAACAGCAAGCCCAATCAATCAGGCAATACAAGGCCTAACGCGGCATATGACACTTTTGATGAATTTGTCAAGGGTGTAATGAATGTGTCCGAAGCGGTGTCTGTTAAAAATCAAATCAGTAACGGTGCAACTGCAAATGCTATTACTGTCGGCGGCACTGATAGCGGTGCAACTGCTCAAATTCCGCAAGGCGTGGCTTTGACCGAAAATGTGACGGCTTTAACCTTGTCAGTTAAAGCAATGAACAAGGGCAATGCACAGGTTAAGCCGACCGAAAACCAAATTTATGAATCCTTAGACGTGCATATGGATGGCGTTGCTGCGGATAATACCATACCGATGCTTATTACCCTAAAACATTATTTGCCTATGGGTCTGAATAACGGTAATGTACAGCTTTACCATGTTGAACAGGGCAAAACCTTAACAATGACTCAGGCGGCTGCACCCACTAATCATAATGAATTTTCGTATGACCCGTTAACAGGTAATATAACCTTGGCAATGGCCAGCTTTTCTGAGGTTGCCTTGGTTGCTGATACTAATAACCCTTGGGACGGCACTGCGGCCGATGCTTTTGCGGGCGGTAGCGGTACCGAAGCCGATCCTTATTTAATTGCTACTGCACACCAAATGGCTTATTTCCGTAATCAGGTTGATGCCGGCATCACTTATGAAGATAAGTTTGTTAAGCTTAATAACAGTATAAATCTCGGCGGCGTAAACTTTGACCCTATCGGCTACGGTTATGAATCTAAAAAATATATGGCCGACGGTAAAACCTTTAATGGTACCTTTGATGGTGGAAACCGTACTATAAGCGGTTTGTATCAAAACGGTTGGGAGCTTGGCGATAAATATTCTTATTCAATGGCAGGTGGCGGATTGTTTGCCTCGGTTGTTGAGGCCACCATCAAAAACCTTAAAATCAGCGGTGCCAATATTGCAATGGAATGTGTTGATATGGGTGTTTTGGTTGGCTATTCACAGGGTAGCTGCACCTATGAAAACATTGGTATTTATAATTCGAAAATCGCTAACTACCAGCGCGCAACCGGTGGTCTTATCGGTGAAGTAAGCCCCCGACGCAATGCGGACGGCTCTTTAATGTTTAGCGAAAATACCCACACATTTAGAAATATTAGCATAGGATATGATGTTGTGGTTGGCTCATTGTGGGGCGACTTTGATGCATCCGTTGGCGGTGTAATCGGTGGCAGATGGGATGATAACGATTCTACTAAGGTTGTTATGGAAAATGTTACCGTTGCTTGCCGCTTAGATGTTTATAACGATATTACTGCCGCTTACAGATGGCATGCTTATCGCCGTGCGGGTATGTTAATCGGTAATACCGATACTCCACCTGCTAACGGCAAAACTGCTCAAACCGCAACTGCAAAATTCTTGACCTGCCGTAATGTGGATGTGCATTTAGGCGATTGGATAAATTACCACTATTGTCAGTTTACCAACAGCAACAACCCCGGTGCAAGATATCCTTGGGTGCGTGTTGAAGCGGGTGAAAACTGTCAAGCTTATTCTAACCCCAGATACGGTCAACCCTTGGATGTGAACGATAAAAAGGTTGCCGACAGTAATCACACCCATAAAGAAGGTGACACCTGTCACTTACTTATGCCCTTTGCTCAGCTTTACGGTGGCGGTCAAGGTGTTTACGGCGCAATCAGTCACGACGGTGTTACAATTTCTAAACCGGTTTACACCATAACTTATATGATCGATAGCGAAGTGGACGAAATTATCTATGTTACCGATAACAGCAAGCCGTATGATCTAAAATACGCCGGCGACCATATGCAGTGGCTAGACCGCGAAGGTGAGTCATTAACTCAAATCCCTGCAGGTAATATAAAATCATTGGTGCTTCACCTTGATGATGTTGATAAGTTAATTGCTCACTTCCTTGATTACCACGGATTTGATATTGCGCATGTAGAATTCACCAGCAAGGATACAAGTATTCCCGAACCGCCCGTGCCATATATCGAAGGTTATGTTGGGCATTGGGAAAAATACACCTTGCCTTCTGACAAATCTATTGTGATTAAACCGGTTTATACCATTTCTGACGAATATGACGAGCTTGCTACAACATCGGATTTGAAAAAGCTTTTCCAAGACCTTAGCGAAGGCAAAAATGTGGTTATGTCGCAAGACTTAAGCGGTTCACAATCTAATGCCAGTCAGTCAAACTGCGCCGTTATTACCGATCCCACTATAACCGATAAGGATGCGCGCCTTAATTTAAACGGTTACCGTTTAGAATATACCTTTGCATCTCAAGGCAATAAGAGTTGGTTGATTTTTGACATTCGTTCCGGCTCAACGCTTACCGTTACCGGCGGTATTATGGGTGAAGGCGAATTGGTTATGAATATAGAAAAGCTTAACAATAACGCTAACCCTGTTTTATTCGACCTAGATCCCGGAGCAACTCTAATCTTAGAAAAAGGCACAATTATTGAACTTCATTATCCCGAAGGCAGAGCAAACGATGTATCAATGTTTGGCTTGTCGGGTGAACAGTTTGCAATTAATCGTGAACATTTCCCTTATATTGAATATGTTCATGATGAAGTAAATTGTTTTAAACGCATTGTTGTTAAGGAAACCACAATTTTAGTGGGTTAATAATTAAACTGTGACGTAAATAAAAAGAAGGGAGAAAATTTTCTCCCTTCTTTTTTTATTTAACTTTAATTTCAATCCCTACTACACCGAATTTTTGCTGTTTTTCGGGCGGATAATATTCGTTCATATCATCGGCTTTTGCGTTGGCAATTTCTTCGGGCAGATAACCGCATTTTAAAAGGTCGAGCGATTTATAAAGCGCTTCAAAATTTTCAAATTTATGCAGTGCCAAAACCTTTGCGGTTATGGTTTCGTTTTCGCAACTGAAAATAATCTCATCATTAACATTAATCAGCGCACGCTTTTCGTCATAAAGCCGAAGCTCGATGGTTTTATATCCGCTTTTTATCATATCAAACGGAGATTTTTTAAGGTTCATATAATGTATCATAATATCACCTCTCATATAAATCGCAAAGCGGACATGGGGTGTAGCAGCCAATAATCATTGTAATAATTGCGAATTTTTTCATATAATCACCTTTATCAGTATAACATATATGCGATATAGCTTCAAGTTCCATCACAATTTGACTTAAAATTAAGAGTACATACGTATCTGATATAAGAAATATTAGATTTTGAAATAATCTTTTCTTTTATATTAAAACCATATTTTTATAAAACACAACAGCATCGCCGTCGGTTTCAGCAATAATCGGTTTTTGGATTTTATCTTTTACATAATCTATAAGCTTAGTCCCAACACCCGAATGTCTTTCTTTAATATCAACTGCTATGCCAATGATTTCTACAGCTTTATCGTTTTCTTTCAAAGAAATAACACCAACAATTTCTTCGTTTAAAAAATATCCATACACATAAACAGAAGAATCATTTTGCATTTGTTCTGTTTTAAGCTTAAATTTATCGAAAGTTGGTTCGAACATACAAGCAGAATAAATATTGTAGATTTCTTCAGCACACAAAATATCTTTAATGTTTTTTATCATTTTGTATTTCCTTTTGCGGTGTTTAAAGATGCTATCAACATCCGTTTGATTTCTTCTGCAAGTGAAATCAATTCGTCAAAATTATAATTAATTAAGTTGGTTCTTTTTAAAAGTGTGAGCCAATAGATGCTTTCGCCTGTTTCTTTGAGTGAGATATGTAATTTGGAAATAAAATCAGCTTTGCTATTACCATATATCGCTTCATTTATATTTGCGCCAATACTTGTGGCAGAGCGTAGTAATTGTTTTGCAATGGTTGTATCTTTCCTTGTTTTAGAAAATTCTTCATAGAATAAAACAATTTGTGTTGCAAAATCAAGAGATTTATCAAGTAACGGACTGTTCATCGGGTTCACCTCTAAAAGTATTGTATCATAGTTCATTTTTTATATCAACGCTTTGCGAAGCAAAGCACATTTTCTTTTATTTCTTCTCTCTTATCTTTTATCCGGAAACGACAATTTTAGAGAAGAGAGAAAAGTGAAGAGCGAAAAGAGAAGAGAACAAAAAAGAAACGACAATCTATCAGTCGATAAATTGTCGTTTCTTTTTGGTGCGAGTGATGGGACTTGAACCCATACGTCGGTTGACACACGCCCCTCAAACGTGCCTGTCTGCCTATTCCAGCACACTCGCAAATATTAACTGTTCTTCACAGCGCCATATTATTATATCAAAGACATTCATAATTGTCAACAAAAATTTTCATTTATTTTAAAAAATTATTTCTATGGAAATTTTCATTTAAATATGGTATAATATTTTTATATGATTTTTGGGAGTGATTTCGTGAAAAAGTATAATTACTTGCTTATCGGCGGCGGTTTATTTTCAGCCGTTTTCGCTTACCACGCTAAAAAAGCGGGTAAGACCTGCCTTATAGTTGAAAAACGAAATCACCTTGGCGGTAACATTTATTGCGAAAATATTGAAAACATAAACGTTCACAAATACGGCGCGCATATTTTCCACACAAGTGACGAGCGCGTGTGGGAATTTGTGAATTCAATTTGCGAATTTAACGGCTTTATTAACAGCCCGCTTGCAAATTATAAGGGCGAGATTTATAACCTTCCCTTTAATATGAACACCTTTAGCCAAATGTGGGGTATTACCACCGCAGATGAAGCAAAGGCAATTATTGAAGAACAAAAAAAAGAAATTTTGGGCGAGCCAAAAAACCTTGAAGAACAGGCAATATCTCTTGTAGGGCGCGATATTTACGAAAAGCTTATTAAGGGCTACACCGAAAAGCAATGGGGACGCGACTGCAAGGATTTACCGGCTTTTATAATTAAGCGCTTGCCTGTACGTTACACCTACGATAACAACTATTTTAACGATATTTACCAAGGTATTCCCGTTGGTGGATATAACGTTTTAATCGACCGATTATTTGACGGGTGCGACGTAATGCTCAACACCGATTATAACAGCGACCGCGAAAAATTTAACGCATTGGGTGAAAAAGTGCTTTATACCGGCACGCTTGACAGTCTTTACAATTATAAATTCGGCAAACTTGACTATCGCAGTTTAAGGTTTGAAACCGAAATTATTGATAACAAAGATTTTCAAGGCGTTGCAGTAGTGAATTATACCGAACGTGAGATACCCTATACCCGCATTATTGAGCACAAGCATTTTGAAAATTCGGTATCAAATAAAACGGTAATAACTCGCGAGTACCCCGCTGACTGGCAGGAAGGTATGGAGCAATATTACCCACTAAACGACGACAAAAATAACGAGCTTTTCTTAAAATATAAGGCGCTTGCCGAAAAAGAAAGCAATATGCTTTTCGGTGGCAGATTAGCAGAGTATAAATATTACGATATGGACAAGGTTATTGCATCGGCGTTAGCACTATGTGATAAGGAGTTTTAATATGAACGACGTAAAAATCAGCATAATAATGCCCGTTTATAAGGTTGAAGAATACGTTGGAAAGGCGATTGAAAGCATACAGGCGCAAACCTTTACGGATTGGGAGTTTTTAATCGTTGACGACGGCACACCCGACAAAAGCGGTGAAATTTGCGACGAATACGCTAAAAATGACAGTCGTATAACTGTTTTCCACACCGAAAACGGCGGCGCACCTGCAGCTAGAAATTACGCTATTGAACGTGCAAAGGGTAAGTATTTTTATTTTATGGATTCTGACGACTGGGCAGAGCCGACAATGCTTGCCGATATGTACGCCCTTGCCGAGCGCGACAACGCACAGTTAGTAGTTGCGGGCTTCTTTATTGACACCTATTATACCGATACCGAATACCGTACCGATAATCTTTTAGTGGAAGCGGCGACATATAAAAATGCTGACGAGTTTATACAAAACGCGCACAAGCTTTTTGATAAAAACCTACTTTATACCCCGTGGAACAAGCTGTACCGCACCGATTATATAATGGAAAACAATATTCGTTTTTCTAAAACCTTGTGGGATGATTTTCCCTTTAATTTGGACGTTATTCGTAAGATTGAACGCGTAACCGTGACCGATAAGCAGTATTATCACTTTATACGCAAGCGTGCCGAAAGCGAAACTGCCACATATCGCCCAAATATGTATGAAAAGCGTGAAGAAGAACACGCATGGATGTTAGACCTTTATAAATATTGGGAATATAAAAGTGACGATTCGCAGGAATTTTTGGCAAGACGTTATATTGAACGTTTTATTGGTTGTGTTGAAAATTTAACTAACCCCAAATGTAATTTAAAAACAAAAGAAAAGCGTGCTAAAATTAAAGACATGCTTGCTAATCCATATGTGGTATGGTCTTTAAAAACCGCAAAACCACGGTCAAAGTATATGAAAATTATGCTTATACCCATTAAAATGCATAACGTAACGCTAACTTTACTTGAAGGCAAGGCAATTTCGTTTGTAAAATGCCGTAGCACAAAATTATTTGCAAAACTTAAAGCAGGAAGATAAAAAAACACCGACGGAATACCGTCGGTGTTTTATTATTATTTTGTTTCTACATAATAAGGATCGGTTTTGCCAAGAATCTTAATCAAGTCAACGATAACGCCGATTGCGCAAAGACCACCGGTTAATAAGTAAAGAATACCCATACCTATTTTACCTTCATAGAACTTGTGTGCACCGAAGCCGCCTAAGAAAAGTGCTAAGCAAAATGCAACCCACTTTTTGATTTCCTTTTTATTTTCCACGAAAAAATCCCCCTTTCAGATTTTTATTTAATTATAATATTTTCATATTACATTGTCAACATTTTTCAACATTTTTCACCAAATTTATACTATTGCATAATAAATTTTCGTATTTTTTGTTCAAAAATGGCAACAATATACTCTAAGAGGTGATTATTTTGTCAGGGCAAATCAAGGATTACAACAATAATTTTATAAGCGGTGACCTTTATAATGATATTAAAACATTTAAAGAAATATTCAAAAATGACGTAACCTTTCGAATAAAACATATTTCAGCCCGAAAAACAGTACCTTTTGACGCGGCGCTGCTCTACATTGACGGTATGGTTGATTCTATTCAGGTAAACGAGGCAATAATTGAACCGCTTTTAGAAATGGACACCCCGAACGATAGCAAAAATTTGGCGGAATATGTCGAAAAACAGCTAATCTTTGCGAGAGACGTTAAAATTAAAAACGAAATTTCACAAATTTTAGAAGGCATTTTGTACGGCGAGGCACTTTTACTTATACACGGCAGCGCTGATGCATTAATGCTTGACGTTAAGGGATTTCGCACACGTGGTATAAGCGAGCCCGAAAACGAACGTATAACCGAAGGTCCGCGCGAGGGCTTTGAAGAGGCGGCGCTTTTAAATTTAGCTATGCTTCGGCGCAAGCTGCAAACACCCGATTTGTGCATTGAACTTAACCGCGTTGGAAACCGCACCAATACTGCGGTTTTCGTTTGTTATTTAGGCACACTTGTAAACCGCAAAACCCTTAAAAAAATTAATAAATCGCTTCAAAGCATTAATATTGACGGCATTTTAGATGTAAATTATATCACCGAGCAAATCTCACCCCACCCGTTTTCACTGTTTAAAACCGCAGGCAAAACCGAGCGACCCGACGTGGTTGCCTCACGACTTTTAGAGGGAAGAATTGCAATTTTTGTAGACGGTACGCCAATGGTTTTGACTATACCGTATTTATTTTGCGAAAACTTTCAGTCAGATGAAGATTATTACCAAAACTTTTTAATTGGCAGCTTTGGCAGAATGATGCGGTATTTTTGCTTTGGGCTTTCAATTTTTGTACCCGCGCTTTTTGTAGCAATAACCACCCTACACCCCGAATTTCTACCCACAAGCTTTTTAATAACGGTTATGCAGCAACGTACCGCCGTACCTTTTTCGATCGTTGCCGAAACCTTGGGTATGATTTTAATTTTTGAAATCTTAAAAGAAACAGGAGTGCGAATGCCACAAAACATTGGCCCTGCCCTATCTATCGTTGGCGGTTTAGTTGTGGGTCAATCGGCGGTCGAAGCCAAAATAATAAGCGCACCCACGCTTATTGTTGTTGCCCTTTCGGGTATTGCGGGGTTAATGCTACCCCGTCTTCGCGCGGCGGTATTTTATTTAAGAATTTTATTTGTAATTCTTGCCGCATTGTGGGGACTTTACGGTTTGTTTTGCGGTGTTATTCTAATGGTTATGCACATTATTTCACTTAAAAGTTATGAAACCGACTACGCCCTAACTCTAAACCGAATAAGCTTACAGTCGTTTAAGGATACCATTTGGCGAGCGCCTTGGAAAACTATGCAAACCCGACCGCATTTTAACAAAAATATTATAAGGCAGCGAAAAAAATGAAAAAACTAATTATTTTACTTTTATGCCCCTTGCTTTTATGCGGTTGCCGACAAAAACCGCAGGAATATTTGATAACCGCTATCGGCGCAGATTATGACGATGGACTTTATACCCTTTATTTTGAAGCGGTTATCACCAACACCGAAAAAGAGGGACAAAAACGCGAGGTTTTAACCGCAAAGGGTCGCACCCTTTTAGAAACGGTAGAACAAATTGAAAAACAGGCAACACTACCCCTTTTAACCTCACATTGTGGGGTGGTTGCAGTTGGAAAAGGAATAACCCGCACCAAGCTTTTAGGCATTATGCGTTACTGCAAAGAAAACCGCGATATACCCTTATCAATACAATTTATAAAAACCGATAACCCCGAAAAGCTGTTACAAACCGAACCGCTTTCTTCAATAAGCGTTGGTTACGATTTGGTTAGTATGATGCGAAAAAACGACGAGACCCTAAATAACCGCCTTTTTGAAATTTATAAAACCCAAAGCCCCGTTTTGCCCAAAATAAACTTAACCGAAAAGGGGTATTATTTTGACTAAATTAAAGCCGTTTTCACATCATTTTGTTTGGCTTTCTACACTTTTTATATTAGGTAGCAGTGTTATAAATTTGCCATATAAAAATGCCGACAAATTAACCTTTTTGGGGTTTATAATTGCGTTTTTATTATCGTTAGGGCTTGTTTTTGCGGTTTATAAATTTGATTTTTTAAAATATCCCGTTTTACTTTTGGCATTTTATTTTATAGGCGAAACACTTATTGTATTTTTAGAATTTATAAATAAAACGCTTATAAAAAACAACCAAAATTTTTGGGTGTTACTGCTTTTTTTAGTTCCGCTTTTGTATTTTTGTTTTAGAAGTTGGAATGAAATTTTTAATTTTTCACTTGTTAGTGGTATTGTTTGCGGATTACTTTTAATATTTTTCTTTTTTGCAACCCT
>JAZQWD010000094.1:0-18178 GCA_045632165.1 Acutalibacteraceae bacterium
TTGAATCTTACGTTAAAGCTCAGTACAATAATGCTGACGCTAAGCTCGTTGCATTACTTAAAGAAATGATTAAGTACGGTGACTCTGCTTACGATTATGCTTACGGCAAATAATTAAACTTAAAAAAACCACCTCGAAAGAGGTGGTTTTGTTTTTGAATTGATATTTAAATTATAGTTTATCGGGGAGGTAAATTTACATTTACACCACGCGTAGGGGCAGGCGTCCTCGACTGCCCGTCACAATTCTACTATATTCGCGGACAGTCCGGGAGGCCTGTCCCTACAATGTGTCTCCAATTTAACCGAGCGACAAACCCCAATTTGTATTAAATTTTAAACGGCGGTTATTTTTAACCGCCGTTTAGTTATTTATTAGCTATTATACGCATTATTTGGTTAAGCGAAAGGCATAAATCTTCATAAATATCATTTGGTAGCTTGTGAGGGGGTGCGGTTTCAAGACATAAACCACCGTTATAATTTATATCTTTAAGAGCTACTTTAAAATCATCCCAATCAATCGTACCAAAGTAGGGTAGAAGATGTAAATCCCTGTCAGGAAAACTGTCGTGAATGTGAAAAGCGCGAATTTCACTTCCTAAATCTCTTACAGCTTGTGCAACTGAAAGCTCGGGGAAGGTTGCAACGTGGCCTGTATCAAGACATATTTTGAAATGATCATCGTTAATAAGCTTTACAAAATTAAGTATTTCATAAGGTGTAGCAAGCGAAAAATTACGCATTGGCATATTTTCTAAACACACCGTTACGTCATACTCTTTAGCAATATTTAAAACCTTGGTCATAAAATCTAAATTGATGTCTAAAGTTAATTGTTGTTCATCCGTGCCTTTTTCATTAATTCCGTAAGGCATAATTGGGTGCAAAACCCAATTTTTGCAATCAAGTACTGCAGTGGCCCATATAGAGCGTTTAACACATTCTAGTTTTTTATCACGCAATTCTTTGGTAGAATCATCGGGCGGCCAATGCCAAGGTCCGTGAACCTGATAAATTTCAACGTTTGATGCTTTTGCCAATGCTTTTTCATCTAAAAGTTTTCTTTCGGTTTCTTCTAATGAATCACAGTATGGAAAATTATTCATACCCATCATATTATAATCAACACATTCAAAACCGTGTTCGTAAAGTTTTTTATAGCGTTCTTCACCATAGCGGTGATAACTTCCAACACCAATGCCAATTTTCATACAATCACCTCTAGTAAATATTAACATATCAAACTTTTAAAATCAAGTTTTATGTAATAAATTGACAAAACATTTCACCAAAATATGATAGTTCTTTGTTTGAACTTTCAAAAAGACAAAAAAGTTCACCTAATAAAAATAAAAGTTCATTGTGTTTTAATTATAAATATTTTATAATTACCTTGTATCTTTATGCCTTGAAGTTGGAATACGTATAGGCATTTACAACAAAATATAGAAAAGGGGAAAAGTAATGAAGAAAATTTTGTCAGTTGCAATCGCTTTTCTAATTATGGCCAGTTCGGTTTGTGTTTGTTTTGCTGCACAGGTTGATAACGCAGGCGTAAAGTCTGAGTTGGATGACTATAGTGCATATTTAGAATCAAATAAAAACCTTACTACCGCTGTTAACGACGTTGATGCTAATGTTACCGACGTTGTAGTTGATAATGGCGCGGTCATAGAAAAATTAGAAAAATTCGAAGGCGAAGCAACAGTTTTAAAATGGATGAACGCTGAGGGTAGCATTACCTTTAAGTTCAACGTTTCTCAGGATGGTCTTTATAATCTCTTAATCAACTATTATGCTCTTTCAACTAATACCGAAGCAATTGAATTCGGTGTTCTTGTTGATGGTGTAGAACCGTTTGAGGGTGCTAATGCCATTTCGCTTCCTCGTATTTTTGCTGATGATGGTGAAGTGAGAAAAGACGGTATCGGTAATGAATTTGCCGCCGAACAAAAAGAAATATTTGCTTGGCAGAAAAATCGTTTTACCGATTCTGAGGGTCTTAATTCAAAACCTTATCTTTTCGCGTTTACCAAAGGTGTGCACACAATCACAATTTATGATTGCAGCGACCCGTTTGCAATTAGCGAATTAAAGCTTTGTGCCGAAGAAAAAACATTGCCGTATGCTGAGGTTTTAAAATCTTATGAGCAAAACGGATATAAAAAATATAACGGTGCACAAATCAATATTCAGGGTGAAAACGCTTATTTAAAATCTTCTAATCAGCTTATCGCTCAATCAGATTCAACAAGCGCAAAGGTTTATCCCTTTAATGCTACTAAGAATAAGGTTAATTACATAGGCGGTAATAACTGGAGCGGTGCAGGGGATAGAATCACCTGGAAGCTTGACGTTCCCGAAGATGCTCTTTACGCAATCACTTTTGCATATCAGCAAAGCTATATCGTAAACGGTTCTTCATATCGTGTTTTGCGTGTCGACGGTGAAATTCCTTTTGAGGAAGCTGCTCAAATTGACTTTGCATATTGTAATAGTTGGAAGCTTAAAAACTTTAGCGGTAAAGAAGAACCTTACCTTATTTACCTTACTAAAGGTGAACACGAGCTTTCATTAGAAGTTAATCTCGGGTCACTTTCGGATTTTGCAATTGAACTTAAAAAGCAAATTTATGAGCTCGGTACAATTTATCGCCAAATCGTAATGATTACAGGCGAAACACCTGACTCTAACCGTGACTATTCATTATTTACTCAAATCCCTGATTTGGAAAAACGCCTTACCCAATGTAAAACCACTCTTGATAAGTTGGTTAAGGAAGCCGACGAAATGAGCGGTATGGGTGGTTCTTCAAATACTTCTACTCTTAAAAATATGTCAGCGGTTATTAAGAGAATGCTCGATTATAAATACCAAGCACAAATTTATAAAACAAGCTTCTATGATAACTATTCAAGTATGAGCGCTTGGCTTTACGAAATTATCGGTATGCCGCTTGATATTGATGCAATTTACGTTACTGCTCCCGAAAAGAAGGCAGAACACCTTGGCGCGGGCTTCTTCGAAGGTTTAATCTTTGGTGTTAAGAAATTCTTCGTTTCATTTATGGCAGATTATAACAGTATTTCAGGCGACGTTGGCAAGGATAAAATCTCCCTTTGGGTAAACTGGGGCCGTGACCAAGTTCAGGTTCTTAACTATTTAGCCCAAAGTGATTTTACTACTAAATACGGCGTAGGCGTTGATATTAAAATGACAAATGCCACAATCATTCAAGGTATCCTTTCAGGCAATGGTCCGGACTGCTATTTACATATGTCAAGAACTGAACCTGTAAACCTTGCAATGCGCGGCGGTCTTTATGACCTTTCTAAGTTTGATGATTTTGAAGAGGTTACAAAACGCTTTATGCCGACCTCTACTGTTCCTTATACATATAATGGCGGTGTTTACGCGCTTCCTGATACTCAAACCTTTAACATAATGTTTTATCGTAAGGATATACTTGATGATTTAGGTGTTGAGATTCCGAAAACTTGGGAAGACTTTATTGCGGCTTCTGCAATTATCATGAGAAATAATATGAGGGTTGGCTTGCCTTACACCCAAATTACTGATATGAACTTGGTAAATCAAGGTCTTGGCGCGCTTAATATTTTCCCCACACTTTTAATGCAACAGGGAATAAGCTTGTATGACGAAAAGCTTGAAAGTATTAACCTCACCTCAGAAGAAGCTGTAAACACATTTACAATGTGGACAGATTTTTATAACAAATACAGTTTTGATAAAACTTACGATTTTTATAACCGCTTCCGTACAGGTACAATGCCTTTGGCAATTCAGTCTGTAGCACAGTACAACACTATTAGCGCTGCCGCTTCTGAAATTCGCGGTCTTTGGGGAATTGCTCCAATACCCGGTTTTGAAGATGAAAACGGTAACATCAACCGTACAATGGCGGGTGCAGGCAGTGGCTGTGCAATCTTGAAGGACAGCGACAATATCGAGGGTGCGTGGAAGTTCCTTAAGTGGTGGACCTCTAGCGAAACCCAACTCAAATATTCACAAAACATCGAATCAATACTTGGTAGCACAGGTAGAAATATGACCTCTAACGTTGAGGCACTTTCTAAGCTTTCCTGGAATCGTGGCGATTTTGATATCATAAAGGAACAATGGAGCCATGTTCAAGAAATGCCCGAAGTTCCCGGTGGTTATTATATCCCTCGTGTTGTAGACCAAGCATTCTGGAACGTTGTAGGCGGCAAGGGTATTCATGAAGAACTTATCAAATGGGATAAGGTTGCAGATAATGAAATTGCCGAAAAACGTTCTCAATACGAATAATCAAAGAAGGGAGAAATTAAAGTGAAAGTTAAACGTTCAAAAATTGGCGGAAATAGCGAAACCCGTACGGGCCTTATTATGCTATCTCCCTTTTTGATATTATTCTTTGTTTTTACAATTCTTCCCATCTTGTCATCGGTTGTGCTTAGCTTTACAACCTATGATATGATTTCTGCTCCGAAATTTAGCGGAATTTCAAACTATATAAAAATGTTCTCAACTGATGATATGTTCCCGAAGGTACTTCGTAATACTATTGTTTTGGCAATAGTTACAGGTCCTATAGGATATATTCTCTCTTTCATTCTTGCTTGGATGATAAACGAGCTTAATAGAACAGCACGTACAATATTGTCATTCCTTTTCTATGCTCCTGCACTTTCAACAAACGTATACTTCATTTGGCAGGTGCTTTTCAGCGGTGACAGCTACGGTTATATTAACAGTGCGTTATTGTCAATGGGTGTTATTTCTGAACCGGTTCAATGGTTTAAAGATCCCAGCTACGTAATGATAATCGTTATTGTAGTTCAACTTTGGATGAGTATGGGTATATCATTCCTTGCGAATATTTCAGGTTTACAAAACGTTAATCCCGAAATGTATGAAGCGGGTTGTATTGACGGTATCAGAAACAGATGGTTAGAGCTTTGGTATATAACTTTACCTTCAATGAAGTCAATACTTTTATTCGGTGCTGTAATGCAAATTCAAAGTTCGTTCTCAATAGGTGCGGTAGTAACTGCTCTCGCAGGTTTCCCAAGTGTTAACTACTCGGTAGATACACTTGTTACCTTGCTTCAAGACGTTGGTACCAGCCGTTATGAAATGGGCTATGCCGCAGCGCTTTCAGTATTCCTCTTTGCTATGATGGCAGTAACACGTGTTATCGTTGGCAAAGTGGTTGACGCCATTGGCAGATAAGCGGAGGTAGAATGATGAAAAACACTAAAGCACAATATAGACGTTACACCCGTTCAGCTTGGGGTAACTTCTTCTATTTCTTCTTTTTAATACTTTTTGGTCTGTTTTCGGTTTTACCGATTGTGTACACAGTTTGTACATCACTTAAGCCGCTTGAAGAAATACTTATATTTCCTCCGCGCTTTTTCGTAACAAGACCGGTTATAGATAACTATACCGCATTGCCAAAGCTTTTGTCTAACTTAAGCGTTCCGCTTTCAAGATATGTATTTAATAGTTTGTTTGTAAGTGTTTCAACAACAGTTTTACATATTTTTATTGCATCAATGGCAGCTTTCGTTATAGCAAAGGTTAAATTTAAAGGTAGCAAAACATTGTTTTTAATAATTCAATTTGCACTTTTATATAACACATATACTTTGGCAATTCCTCAATACGTTATTTTCTCAAAATTGCAAATTATTGACACGTATTGGGTATATATTTTACCTTATCTTCCCTCAACATTGGGTGTTTTCTTAGTTAAACAGTTTATTGATAGCAGTATACCAGACGCTTTGTTAGAAGCAGGTAGAATTGACGGCGCGGGTATTTTTAGAATTTATTATCAGATTGCACTTCCGATAATGAAACCCGCTTGGCTTACCTTGGCTTTGTTTGCTTTTAGAGACATTTGGTCTATGCAGCCAGGTGGTACTATCTTTAGTGAAGAACTAAAAATGCTACCTAATATTATGTCTACGATATCGGCGGGCGGTATTGCCCGTTCGGGTAGCGCAATGGCGGCCACAGTTATTCTCCTTATTCCACCTATTTTAGTGTATATGATATCACAGGGAAGCGTTATGGAAACAATGGGTAGCGCAGGTATTAAGGGATAACAAAAAAACATCTTAAAGGAGGCATAAATGTGAAAAAATATTTAATGCTCTTGATGGTTTTTGTTCTTGTTGCACTTTCGGTAGTTCCTACAGTTACAGCAGTTGAAAAAACCGCTGTTCCATATAACACATATGCTTATTGGGAAAAAGATGGCGAAAGAGAAGCAGTTGAAATACGTGATGTTTTCGAGGTTGTTAATAAAATTGACGGATACACCCTTGGAACAGATGCGTTCTCAATGCCTACTGACTTGGATTGCGATAAGGATGGAAATCTTTACATACTAGACGGTGATAATAGCCGTATAGTTGTTGTTGACGCTGATATGAATTTGTTGAGAATAATTTCAGCGCCTGAGCAAAATGGTGAAATTATAAACTTTAGCGGTGCAAACGGTATTTATCTTAAAGAAGACAACAGTATTTTTATTGCTGATACTAACGGTCAAAGAATACTTGTTTTAAATCCGGACGGAACTTTAAAGCAAATTATTGGTTTGCCCGAAGCATCGGTTATTCCTGATGACTTTAACTATGCGCCAATTAAGGTTTTAACCGATTCACGCGATTATATATATGTATTAAGCAGCGGTTCGTATTACGGTGCGCTTGTTTATTCTGAAAAAGGCGAATTTTTGGGCTTCTATGGTGCTAACAGCGTTAAATCATCGGCCATTGACATTATTAGCAAGCTTTGGGATAGATTAACTCAAACTGAAGCTAAGCGTGCTAACAGTCAGCAAAAACTACCTTATCAGTTTATTAGTATGGATATAGATAAAAGTGGTTTTATCTATACCTTAACAGGTCTTACTGATAGTATTTGGTCGGTAGGTACGGGTCAAATTAGACGTCTTAATCCTGCAGGTATTAATATCTTTAAGGATTCTGAAGGTACCAGTTCAGATACTTTGAATTTTGCTGATGAATCTAATTATAAAAACGAAATGGGTCACCCCATAATGACAAGCTTTAAGAAGCTTTGTGTTGATGATGACGGTTTTGTATATGCTGTTGACACAACCTACGGTCACGTTTTTGTTTACGATAATAAATGTAATTCATTTGCAGTTTTCGGCGGCGGCTTTGGGGTAGGCAATCAAGACGGTACTTTTATAAGACCCGAATCGGTTGCTGTACACGGCGATATGCTTTACGTTTTAGATTCACTTGGCGCAAGCGTTACAGCGTTTAAGCTTACTGAATACGGCAAGCTTTATAAAGAAGCACAAAAACTTACATTGGACGGCAAATATAACGATTCGGTTGCTTTATGGGAAGAAGTTTTAAAGCAGGATAAAAATAATCTTCTTGCTTATCGCGGTCTTTCTAAAGCAGCACTTTTAAACGAAGATTATGACGCCGCAATTAAATATTCAAAAATTGGCTTTAGCCAGTCAGACTATGCTATTGCTTTTGAACAAAAGCGCGGCGAATTTATTTCCAAAAACGTTTGGTGGATGCTTCTTATCGGTGCGGCTTTTATAGGTGCAGTTGTATGGTACTTAATAAAGAGCAAAAATGCTGAAAAGAAGCTAAGCACTAACAGTGTGGTATTTGCACTTAATTCGGTAATTCATCCGTTTGATACCTTCTATCGCTTAAAGAATAAGGGTGAAGGTTCGGTAATAGTTGCCTTAGGTGTGCTGTTACTTTACTATGTATCAAGAGTTTTGTGTGATATTTACAGTGGCTTCACATTTAAGATTTTTGAACCTGCTGAATATAACTCATTAGAAACTTTACTTGGTAGCTTAGGCGTTGCACTTTTATTTGTAATTGTAAACTGGGGCGTTTGCGTATTGGCAGAAGGTAAGGGTAAATTAAAGGAAATATTTATTGTTACCTGCTTTGCATTAATTCCTGAAGTTTTAAATTCAGTACTCAATTTAGCATTAACCAACATTTTAATTCCTGAAGAAGCTGCAATTCTTACAGTAATTACAGTTGTTTGCCATATTCTTGCCTTGATTATTCTTTGCGTCGGTCTTATGGCAGTACATGAATATGACTTCTTCAAGTTCCTTTTGACTACGGTTTTAACCCTTTTGGGTATGGCACTTGTTGTATTCATTATCTTTATGTTGTTTATTTTATTCCAGCAATTATTTGACTTTATCGGTTCAATATTTACCGAAATTTTCTATCGTTAGGGGGGCAGTGACGTGTTAAAAACAAAACGAATTATATCTCTTTTACTTGTTTTGGCTTTAGTGCTTTTATCACTTACTGCCTGTGCTAGCGAAAAGCCAAGAGCAGTTGGTAAGTATATATCCAACATTCGTGTTAATACACTTGAAAGCACAGTTGTTGCCGAAAACGAAAATTTAGAAATGCGTTGGGATAACGAAAAATCCTGCGTGGTTGTCGTTAACAAAAAGAATGGTTATATCTGGTCAACTATTCCTAACGATTTTTATAATGGTGTTGAAGCAGGTGCTCGTGCAGAGGTTTTGTTTAATTCACCTCTTATCGTAACATATACCGCTTCTCCAAATAACGCGCTTAAAACTATAAACGGTGCGGATGTTCATGATGACGGTTTTATAACCGTTAAACAAATTGAAGATGGTGTGCAAATTGGCTACTTCTTCAATAACGTTGAAATTTCAATTCCACTAATTTATAAACTTTATGATGACCATTTTACCGTAACGGTTGATACGATGGGTGTTTTGGAAAACGCAAATAAGGTTTATCAAATAGAAATTGCGCCTTTCCTTGCGGCTGTTCCTTCAAGCAAGGAAAAGGACAGTTACGTTCTTGTACCTTCGGGTAGTGGCGCATTAATGTATACTGATGAGCGTGACGGCAGTGATCGTGGCTATCAGGAAACAATTTATGGTAACGATTTATCTATATTTACCGACCATATAGCTGAAAATACCTATAACGCAACACTTCCTATTTTCGGTGTTTGCCGCGGTGAAAACTCACTCTTTGCTATTATCGAAGAAGGCGCTTCTTCTTGCGACGTTAAGGCAACGGCGGGGGATAGCACGATCGGTTATTCGGGTGCACGCGCTGTGTTTGCAGTACGCGGACGCAATACCGAAATTGTTGCAATGGCTTCGGGCTTTACAAAAATTGTGAACTCTTACAGTGAAGGTCTTGTTGACGGTAACTGCACAGTTGCTTATTATCCGCTTAGTGGTGAAGATTCAAGCTATTCGGGTATGGCAAAGCTTTATCGCGATTATATCGCTAACAAATATAATAGGGAAGAAAGCGGTAAGGATTCATCACTTTATTTGCAAGTGTTGGGCGGTGCAATGACCGAAAATTCCTTTATCGGTGTTCCTTATAAAACGCTTGAAACTGCTACCACTATCTCTGAAGCAGAAAAAATTATTACTGAAATCACTAAAAAAACAGGTGTTAAACCCGTTGTTCAATTAATGGGCTTCGGTCAAACCGGTTTGGACGTTGGTAAAATCGGCGGTGGTTTTAAAATAAACAATAAACTCGGTAGTTGGAAAGACGTTAAAAAACTTGGCGAGCTTTGTGAAGTTTATTTCGATTTTGACCTTTTAAGATTTTCTTCTACGGGTGGCGGCTTTAGTACAATTTCTAATTCCGCTAAGGCAGAAAACGGTGGTACTGCTTATCAGTATTACTATAATGTTGCTGCTTCTAATCGCAATGAAGATAAAGGCCGTTACAATCTTCTTTCAAGAAATAAAATCGACTCTGCATTTAAAAAGGCAGTTAAAACTGCGGATAAAAATGACGTTTTCGGAATTTCACTTTCAACACTTTCAATGAATGCATATTCAGACTATGCAAGCCCCAAGTATTATTCTAAGGGTAATCTTGATAGTGATTTTTCTGCAATGCTTTCGGGTATTGGCGATAAAAAGCTTATGACCGAAAATGCAAATGCTTATGCAGCAGTTTATTCATCACATATTATTTCGACTCCGTCTTCACATTCGGGCTTTAGCACACTTGATGTAGAGGTGCCCTTCTACCGCATGGTATTTAAGGGACTTGTTCCGATAGCTTCCAAATCGATTAATACCTCTAATAATCCCAAGTTTGAAATTTTAAGCTCGGCTGAAACGGGTTGCGGCTTACTTTATACAGTAAGCAATAACTTTAATGCTAAATTCCGTTTAAATGACAGCGTTTTAGCAAAAAGCGTTTATTCTGATTGTAAAGAAAACATTTTCACAACTTATAACGAATTATCTGAACTTCTTAATAAAGTTTCAGGTGTATCGGTTAAGAAGCATACAATCCTTTCTAACGGTGTAAACCAAACTGAATTTGAAAATGGTGTATCCGTTATAGTAAACTACACTGAAAAAGCGGTTGAAACTCCGTTTGGTGTGGTAGAGGCAGAAAGCTTTGTATATCGCTAATTATAGTTTAATGTTTATTTACTTTAAGAAAGGATGAGAATATGCGTAATAAAAAAGTAACCGGTATTGAACGTCTTAAAGTTCGTTACGGTAGAATGTTTGTATTGCCGTGGACAATCGGTTTATTGCTTTTCTTTTTGGTACCGCTGTTTAGTTCAATAGCGTATGCGTTTTGTAACGTATCACTAGTTAACGATAAAATGTTAACCTTTGTTGGTTTCGAACATTTTAAATATTTACTTAATGAAGACCCTAACTTTATGGATAATATTAAGGAAGCGGTAACTTCATTTGTTTACTCTTTGCCAATTATTGTGGCACTTAGTATGATTTTTGCAGTTATACTAAATCAAAAATTTAAAGGAAGAATTTTTGCCCGTGCTGTATTCTTCCTTCCCGTAATTATAGCAACCGGTGTTATAATGAAATTTATTACAGGCGAAGCACTTGGTACTGACTCTGCCGCGCTTAACACAGCACTTGGTGAAACTCAATCTTATTCGGGTATAAGATTTGATGAATTACTTATCAATCTTGGTCTTCCACAGTCAGTAACTGAACTTTTATCGGATTATATTGCAAGAATATTCAACCTTGTATGGAGTTGTGGTATTCAAATACTTCTTTTCGTTGCGGGTCTTCAATCAATTCCTGACCAACTTTATGAAGTGTCTAAAATTGAGGGCGCAACCACTTGGGAAGAATTTTGGTTTGTTACCTTCCCAATGCTCGGCAATGTAACCTTCCTTGTTTTGGTTTATACTATTGTGGATTTGTTTACCGCTTTTGATAACCCGATAATGAAACAGGCATATGACCTTATCAGTACAAACAGCGTATATGACCAAAGCGCAGCAATACTTTGGGGCTATTTCGTTGTGGTTGGTGTTATAGGTGCAATAATACTTTTCGCTTATAACAGAATACTTATGAGAAAATGGAATTAAGGAGGGTGCGATAAATGAATGGCTTAACAAAAAAAGGTCCTAAATCAAATTTTGATTATAAAAAGACCATAACTAATGTTGCAATATCATTATTCCGTTTTGCAATGCTTATAGCAGTTGGCTATACGGTTTTGTCACCGTTGCTTCAGATAATATCGAACTCTCTTAAAGACCAAGCCGACTTTATGAACACAAGCGTTTCGTGGGTACCCACAAAGTTCTTTTTCCAAAATTACATTGATGCTTTCAATGTAATGGATTATTTGAAAACGTTTTCTAATACCGTATTAATTATGGTAGTAAGCGCACTTTTTGAAGTTATAGCTTGCGGTGTTGCGGCTTATGGTTTTGCAAGATTTAAATTTCCTGAACGCAAAATTCTTTACGCACTTTTGCTTGTGACAATTCTTGTTCCTGTAAGAATGACATTCTTAGCACAGTTCGTAAATTTCCGTAATTTTGACTTTTTCGGTATCACCTCAATTATAGGCGATATTATCGGAAAGGATTTAACCCTTAATCTTATAAACACACCCTTTACCTTCTATTTACCGTCTATATTCGGCGTTGGTTATCAATCGGGCTTGTTTATTATGATTTATATTCAGTTCCTTAAGGGTATTCCTAAAGAACTTGAGGAAGCCGCTTGGATTGATGGTGCAGGTCCTATCGGTACCTACGTAAGAATTATTCTTCCTTCTTCAAGTGTTGCTATTTTAACGGTTAGTATTCTTTCTGTAATTTGGCATTGGAACGAATATTATTTAACAGCGCTTTATTTCAATGAAAATCAACCGATGGCTGTTGTATTATCAGGTATTACGGATTTAATTAAGTTGAGAGGCGGCGATACTATAAATTCGCATACAGGTGTTGCAATGGCAAGTTGTATGCTATTTATGCTTCCTGTCTTAATAATGTACCTTATCTTACAAAAGAAATTTATTAAGAGTATCGACAGCGTTGGTATTGTTGGTTAATTAATCTGTATGGATTTATATAAAATATTGAAAGGAATGTTTTTTAAATGAAAATTAATTTTAAGAAAATCGTATCTTTGCTTATGGTTATCGCAATGGTATTTTGCCTTGCAGCATGTGGCGAAGGTGGAACAACCTCTTCTTATTATGAAGAGGTACCCGGTGAAAACGGCGGCTCTAACAATGATGGAGCAGGTAACGCAACACAGGATATTGTTACCGAAGTTCCTACAAACCTTAAAGGTAAAACTGTTAAGGTATTATTCTGGCGTCCTTTAACAAATGACGAAAAAGCAGTTGTTGCTAGCTTTGAAAAACAGACCGGTATGAAGGTTCAAATTAAGAACGCTGCTAATGCCGGCGGTGTATATGCAGAACTTATTTCTGCATCTTTGGCTGCTAAAGAAGGTTATGACATTGCAATGTTCAATAACATTCATTTCCCCGGCAGACCCACAAGCATTATGCAACCCCTCAACGACATTAAGGGCTTTGACTTTAACGACCCCGCTTGGGATAAGGCATTAATGGACACTCAAAAGATTAACGGCAAATATTATGGTGTTAACATTGTAGGCGGTCATACTAATGAATTCGTTGCAATGTACTTCAACGAAACAATGTTTAAAAACCGTGGTGTTAAGACTCCTCGTCAGCTTTATGAAGCAGGCAACTGGAACTGGGACACCTTCCTTGATGCTGCAAAGGCAATGACATATAAGGAAAACGGCGTTCAGCACTATGGTTACATAAACCGTGGTACAGGTTATATGACTTATTGGTTACAAGCAGCAGGTACCGACTTTGTTACCTATGACGGCACACAATTCAAGAGCAATCTTTCTGATGCTAACCTTTTAAATCTTGTTAAGTATTACAACGAATTCAGAACTAAGCATAAGGTTATGGGTGATGATGTTTACGGTGTACCTCACTTCCGTTCAGGTGAAGCTGCAATGTTCTCTGTAATCACCTATGCAATGTTTAAAGATTCTGATACTAAGTTTAACCAAATGACTGATAAAATTGATGCTGTTCCGTTCCCGATGCCTAAGGGTCAGAAGCAAGTTGCTCTTGTTGACTCTGCTTTATTTGGTATTCTTAAGGGCGCTAAGAACCCTGAAGGTGCGGCACACTTCTTACGTTACTTCCTCGATCCTCAAAACTATAATATGGCTGGTAGATTTATTAACAAGAATCTTGAAAAGACCTTTAATGAATTAGCTAAGATGGAAAAACGCGTTTCTATCAGTGAAGGTGTTGTAAATAACGGTGCACAGGTTGACTTTGCAAACGTTTGCCACAATATCGTTCTTACCGACGCTAACCAAGTAACCACAAAGGTTAAGTCATATTCTACCCAGTTTGATTTTGCAGTTAAAAAGGCAAATTCTGCATTAAAGTCTGCAAAATAATAAATAAAAAAACCTCCCGCTGTACCGAATGAAAATTTCGGTACAGCTAATCTAAATTATGCGAGAGGTGCAAAAAATTAATGAAATTTAAATTTTTAAATACTAATACTAAAAAAATTGTGAGTGTTTTGTGCGCGGTTGCAATATTAATGTGTTCGTTGCCCTTAAGTGCATTACTTTTAAATGTAAATGCCGTTGAAGGTGATATTATCGATTTTCAAGGTGAAAATTCCAATGATATAGTTGCCGGTAACGACCATTTTACAATTGGCGGTCAGAATAACTCTAACGCAAAATATCTTTACGTTAACAATTCTGTTGACGATTTTGTAACCCTTAAGATTGATGGCCTTCAACTTGAGGCAGGTGAAAAATACACCGTTGATATGGATATTTATGCTATGGCAGTTTCCAAGTATGCCGACGACAAAATGTTTGGTATTAAGGTTTATGGCGATAGCGAAATCTCAACTGAAACCTTCGTTTATAACAGCAGTATTTCAGTTGTTGAATGGACAAATTTCCATTTCACATTTACTGCAAAGGAAGGCAGCACTAAGCTTGATTTTTCTGTTTTTGATTCAGCAATGGCTTTAATTGAAGACTTTACAATTACTGATGAAAACGGCAAAAAGGTTGATATTGATTTAAAGGCTGCTTGTACCGCTTATGGACGTGCAAACGTTTTTGGTTATGGCACATTTTCTGAAATCACAAGCGAAAGCATGAAGCCTACGGGTCCTGAATTTAACGGTGAACTTGATCATTTAATTTATTTTGATAATTCCACCCAAAATACTTTTTGGCTTACCTCACTGGGTATGCAAGGTCTTTCACTTCCTAAAGACAACACATACAAAGTAGAATTTGACGTGTATGCTCTTACTTTAGGTTATAGAGTTGTTTTCAACGGAGTTAAGGCACATATGAATACCGACCATGCAATTCCTAATGGTCAAGTTTGGAATGAGGCTCCAACTGAACTTTATAAATGGACTCATTATTCATTTAATATTACTACAACCGAAAATTTAGCAGGTGTATATTTTCATGTTTTGAGCGAAGGCAGTGCTGTATTCAAAGGTTATTTAGCTAACTTTAAAGTTAAGGACACTTCAGATAATGTAGTGTTCTCATTTGATCCGGATGCTAGTTACCTTGGTAAAACAAGCAACGGTGCAAAGATTGTTGAATCACCCAAAGAAATTGCTGCAAAAACTTATCCTGCATATAAATTAACAATTGACAAGGATGAGATTTTCACAACTTCTGATATTACTTGTAAAAATTCAGTAACTTATAGCTTTGATTATTATATTACTAAGGGTAAGGTAACAGCTGGCTCTGCTAATGTTGACAACCTTGATACTGAACTCACTTCAGGTGTTGGCAGTCATACCTTTACCGGCGATAAAAATACAAAAGCACTTAAATTAACCGCAACCAAAAATACAGTAATGTATATTTGGAACGTTAAAATTGTTGCTGATGATGTTGCAAAGAATTTTGCAAATAACAGCGGCATCACAAACTGCGAATTTAAAGAAATTGTTTTTGCTGATATTCCCGGTGTTAAATACGGTAACGAAAACGATTCTAGTGATAATGGTAACTCGGGTAATGACGGTTCCGACACTTCCGGTGAAAAGAATTACGCTATTTTTATAGATAATGCTAACGGTTCAGGTAAGGTTGATATTTTAACCAGCGTTTATGACAGCGCAACGATGGATACAAAAATCAGATCTAACTATAAGATTAAGTTTGATGCTTATGTATTTTCATCGGCTAAGGTTGAATTTTCACCTAAAGACAAAACCAACGCAACAAAAGGCACAAAGGTATCATGGACACCTGCTGCCGATTCACTTAATAAATGGCAGACTGTTGAATTGTCTGTAACCATTACCAAAGGCGCAACCATTCAGCTTCACAGATTCGATTTCTATGCTGGCTTTAAGGGATATATTGATAACATTCAGGTTATTCCTGATGGTGAAACTGCTCCCGCTTTTAATATGAGCTTTACCGAAGCGGACCTTGGTAAATACGGTCATGCCACCAAGGAAAACGGTCCGGTTGTTGTATTCTCATCAAACGGTAGTGGTAGTTCAGGCAGTGCTGGCGGTTCTACACTTCCTACCGCGCCCATTGAGCCACAAAAATACAATTATGCAATTTATATTGATAACTCTGCAAATACAATTCAGTCAGGTCAAATTTGGTTCAACATTTTAGCTGCACCTAAAATGTCGCTTGAAACAGGTAAGACATATACCTTAAAGTTTGATAACTATGCACTTAATGAAAGTTCAGGCGGTCACCTTTATGTTGGCGTACATGACACAGGTATGGGTATAACCGGTCAGAACTGGTTTAATACCACTGATAAACTTAAAGAGTGGTCAACCCAGTCTGTTAATTTTACTCCTGAAGGCGATAAGCCACTTGCATATCACACTTTGCACGTAGGTGCCGGATTCAAGGGCTATCTTGATAACTTCCGTGTATATGACGGTGACGTTGAAGTTGCTACATTAACCTTTGGTGAATCTAATTTAGGTAAAGAATCTGGCGGTGCAAAGGTTGTTAAACTACCCGCTAAGATTGACCGTGAATATGTTCCTTCAAGCAATTTAAATGGTCTTGAAATTGCTATCTTAAAGGGTAAAGCAGATAAGGACGGTGCGTCTATTAATCTTGGCGGTGAAAAGTGCCCCTTGACTTTAGAAAGCAACAAGACCTATAAGCTTAACTTTAAATATTATCAGGCAAATCCTTCCGACAGTGGCGTACTTAACCTCTTTAGTGTTAAGTTTAACCAAGCGGTTCTTGGCAAAGCAAATGATATTGCTTTGTTTAAAAAGAACAGCACTGATGGTTGGACAGAGGTTAAGGTATTATTCTCAACCGGTAACATTTCAAGTGCTGTAGCCGATTGGTTTGAAATTAACCTTAGTGCTTACGCTTGGGTATTCTTTGATGATTTTACACTTGAAGAAACCGAGCTTGACAACAATAAAGAAGTAACAAAGCTTACTTTTGATAATAAGGACGATTTAATCTATCCTTACTTTAAGCAAGCAGAAGCTGTATTCGAGCAATCAAGCGAAAAGGGCGGTACCTTTAAGGTTGTTAACTCTACCGAATACACCAATACTTCTAAAAACTCTAACCAAACCTATGTCTTTAAGGGTATAAAGATGAAGTCAAATACAACCTATAAGGTTTCGATTGACTACTATGTTGAAACTCCGTTTACCGATTATGCGGCAGCGTTTGGTTACGATAAAAATAACCTTGGTATCGGTTCAGATACCGGTTGGTCATATATTAATAATATCCAAGCACGCGGTTGGCATACTATAACCTTTACTGTTAAAACCGGCGAGGTTGTTCCCAATGCGCAATACTTTAAGTTGGTAATTTATGACGTTAATGACAGTAGCGAACCCAGAACCATGTGGTTCGATAATTTCACTTTAACTGAACAGTATACAATTGAAACATCACTTAACGATGCAACACTCGGTACTGTTACCAAGTCCTTCGGTGTTCAAGCAGGTGAGGATGCAAGAGTAGTTGCTAATGCATTTGAAGGCGCTACCTTTGAAGGTTGGTACGAATACGGTGATTTGGTTTCTACCAATAAGATCTATCGTTTAAACGACGTTAGTGATAATCATAAGCTTGAAGCACGCTTTAGCGGTAAGGCGAAACCCGGTACAGTGATCACTCAGGGCTTTGAAAATTATGAGCTTGGCGATATCGGCTTCGAATATTATGAAATTGTTAATGATTCTAAGAACGTATTAGAAGGCAAGCAGTCACTTCACGTTAAGCCCGGTAAGATTATGGAAAGTATTGAAACCAGTATTTTCTTCCCCGTAGTTTCTAATAAGGAATTCCAAATGAAGGATGACTACACCTATGACGTATACGTTTGGGTTAAATCCACAAAGCCGGCAGAAAGTCAAATGTACTACGCTTTCCTTGGCGCCAATACACGTGACCAGTCGGATATGCTTCAATCAGGCGAATATGTATATTTCGGTGTTTCAACTAACATTAAACCTCAAAAAGCTTCTGCTTTAGAAGAAAATAACGGTTGGTACAAGTATCTTTTAGGTACTGTTACTAAGGACCATACAGACCGTAACGGTTTCGCATTCCAAATTTGTAAGTTCCACGCAAACCGTAACGAACGCGCTTCAATCGACGATATTTATATCGACCGTGTTGAAGTAGTAGAACGTACTCCTGACTTTGAAAACTTAAAGTATACCGAAAAATTCTTTAACGAAGTTACCAACTCTAACTTTGAAGAAGAAGTTACCGATCAAAACTGGGGTCC
>JAZQWD010000095.1:0-5301 GCA_045632165.1 Acutalibacteraceae bacterium
AATTTAATAATACTTCAACACCCTCAATGGTTGAACCCTTAGGACTGCATACACGTTGGCGTAAAACCTCGGGGCTTTCACCGCTTATAAGCAATAATTCCGCCGCACCTTTAAGGGTTTGAGCGGCATATAAAATTGCTTTATCTTCGGGTAAACCGACACCCTCTCCCGCCTTTGCAAGAGCATTAGCAAAAGTGTAAACAAACGCAGGGCCGCAACCCGATATAACCGAACCGGCATCTATTAAATCTTCGGGTATTTTATCGATTTTACCCGAATATTTAAGCGCATTTTCAAATTCGTTAATTTCCTCTTCAGTAATTACAGGACAGGTTGCATATAAAAGCATACCTTCACCCACCGCAACAGGTGTGTTAGGCATAATGCGAATAGTAGGAAGCTTGGCATCTAAAATCTCGTTATACTTCGCAATTTTAAGCCCTGCCGCCATTGTAACTAAAATAAAACGGTCTTCCCTTGCCTTTAAAAGCGGTGCAAGGGGTGATAAAACCTCCGCCATAACCTGCGGTTTTACACCTAAAAAGATATATTTTGCATTTTTTACGATTTCTTCGTTATTACTAACAGCTGCACCAATTTTTTGAGCTAGTGCATTCGATTTATCGTTATCGGGGTCCGAAAGTAAAATTTCGCTGCCATCAACCGATTTTGCAACTGCTTGCGCTAAAGAACCGCCCATATTACCGCAACCGATGAACCCAAACATTTTGGTTGACATAATATTATCTCACCTGACCGTTTCCTTTAATAATATATTTATAGGTATTAAGTTCATTTAAACCCATAGGACCACGTGCGTGAAGCTTTTGGGTAGAAATACCCATTTCGCAACCGAGCCCAAACTCGCCGCCGTCGGTAAAGCGGGTTGAAGCGTTAACGTAAACCGCCGCCGAATCAACACAAGCGGTAAATATATTAGCCGCATTATCATCGTTTGTTATGATACTTTCGCTATGATGTGTAGAATGTTTTGCGATATGGTTAACCGCTTCTTCTACACCACTAACGATTTTTACAGCCATTTTGTAATCTAAAAACTCGGTATCAAAATCGTCCTCACCTGCGGGTTTTACATTGATTATACTTGCTGTTTCAGCGCAACCGCGAAGCTCTACCCTACCGTCAAACATTTCAAAAAGTTTAGGCAAAAATTCATTGGCAATTTGTCTATCAACAAGCAAAACTTCAGCCGCGTTACAAACCGACGGACGGCTTGTTTTAGCGTTGTTAATAATATTAAGTGCTTTATCTTGGTCGGCTGTTTTTTCAACGTAAACGTGACAAATACCCGTACCCGTTTCGATACAAGGCACCTTTGCATTTTCAACACATGCCTGAATAAGACCTTTACCGCCGCGAGGAATAAGCACGTCTACCAAACCACGTGCTGTCATAAGCTCGTTTGCACTTTGGCGGGTTGTATCTTCAACAAGGTTTACATAATCACTATTTATACCACATTCCGTAAGTCCTTTTTTAAGAGCAGTTACAATAGCTTTTGCCGAATTATATGCTTCTTTACCGCCACGAAGCACGCAAACGTTACCGCTTTTAAAAGCGAGCGCCGCCGCATCACTTGTTACGTTCGGTCGGCTTTCGTAAATAATTGCCACAACACCAATAGGCACCGCAACCTTATTAACCATAAGACCATTAGGTAAAGTATGTGTACTTAAAACCCTACCCACGTTATCGGGCAAATCACGAACGTCCTCTATTCCCTTTGCCATAGATTTAATTCTATCAGCATTAAGCATTAAGCGATCGAGCATAGTGTCGCTGATTTTACCTTTTGCGTTTTCCATATCGATAGCATTAGCCGATAAAATATCGTCGGTTGCTTCAATTAATGCCTTTGCCATAGCGGTAAGGGCATTGTTTTTAATATCTGTAGGCAAAGCGGCGCCCAACGACACCGCTTTTGCTTTTTGTAAAATTTCTAAAGTTGTCATTATCTTTCACCAATAAAACGAGTACCAATATTTTTACCGTCAACAATATCGTAAAGATAAGACGGGGTATCACCGTTAGCAATAACCATATCAATACCCTGCTTTGTAACAATTTTAGCCGCCTTTATTTTGGTAGCCATACCGCCTGTACCGAGCTTACTTCCAACACCGCCAATCATTGCTTCAATGCTTTCGTCAATCTTTTCAACCTTATGAAGTAACTGTGCATCAGCATTTTGGTGTGGGTCAGCGGTATAAAGACCGTCAATATCCGATAAAATTATAAGCAAATCAGCATTGATTGCAGTAGCAACAATAGCACCCAAGGTATCGTTATCGCCGATTTCAATTTCGGCAGTAGAAATAGAGTCGTTTTCGTTAATAATCGGAATTACCGAAAGTTCTAAAAGTCGGCACATTGTATTTTCAAAATTCTTACGGCGGGTAACGTCACCAACGTCTTCACCTGTTAAAAGAATTTGCGCAACGGTGTGATTATATTCAGAAAATAAGCGGTCGTAAGTATACATAAGCTCGCACTGACCAACAGCGGCCGCCGCTTGCTTTGTCGGAATATCAGTTGGTTTTGAGGTAAGAGATAACTTACCAACACCCATACCGATAGCGCCCGAAGACACTAAAATAACCTCATTTCCCGCATTTTTAAGGTCACTCATAACCTTGCAAAGCTCTTCAACCCTACGAATATTAAGATGCCCTGTTTTATGAGCAAGAGTCGAAGTGCCTATTTTTACAACAATACGCATTTTAAAAATCCCCTAATTAAAGAGTTGCGGCCATAACCGCTTTAATAGTATGCATACGGTTTTCTGCCTCGTCAAATACAATAGACTGACTGCTTTCGAAAACCTCGTCGGTAACTTCCATTTCGGTTATACCGAACTTTTCGCCAATTTGTTTACCTAAAGTGGTCTTAAGGTCGTGGAAAGAAGGTAAACAGTGCATAAATACTGCCTTTTCGCCTGCGTTTTCCATAACCTTTTTATTAACCTGATAAGGTGATAAATCTTTAATTCTTTCTTCCCAAACTTCGTCGGGCTCGCCCATTGAAACCCAAACGTCAGTAGCAATAACGTCAGCGTTTTTGGTTGCTTTCATCGGGTCGGTTTCAAACGTAATAGTAGCGCCTGTTTCTTTAGCGATTGCCATACAGGTTTCAATCAAATCACTATTTGGGAAGTATTTTTCAGGCGCGCAAACGGTAAAGTTCATACCCATTTTAGCAGCACCCACCATATATGAATTACCCATATTGTAACGGGCATCACCCATATAAACAAAGTTAATGCCGCGAAGTTTTCCAAACTTTTCTTTAATTGTTAAAAAGTCGGCTAAAATTTGTGTGGGGTGGAATTCGTTAGTTAAACCGTTCCACACGGGAACACCTGCATATTTTGCAAGCTCTTCCACAATTTCTTGACCAAAGCCACGATATTCGATACCGTCGTAAATTCTACCAAGCACACGCGCGGTATCGGCAATACTTTCCTTTTTGCCAATTTGTGAGCCCTGCGGGTCAAGATATGTAACACCCATACCCAAGTCATAAGCCGCAACCTCAAAGCTGCAACGTGTACGGGTACTTGTTTTTTCGAAAATTAGGGCAATATTCTTACCTTCACAAAGTCGGTGCGGAATGCCCATTTTTTTCTTTTGTTTAAGTTCACTTGCCAAATCAATAAGACAAGCAATTTCGCAAGGTGAAAAATCAAGAAGCTTTAAAAAGCTTTTACCTTTAAAGTCCATAATAAACTTATCTCTTTTCCTTTAAAAATTCGTTAAAATAATCAATTTGTGTATCAACCGATTGAGGACCTGTACTACCCGCAGAAATACGCTTTGCAACACAGGTTTCAAGTGAAATTTCATTATATAAATCGTTATCGAAAATATCGCTAAATTCTTTGTATTTTTCAATCGATAAAGTATCAAGTACCAAATTTTCTTTAATGCAATAAGCCACAATTTCACCAACGTGCTTATATGCAGTTCTAAAAGGCATACCCTTTTTAACCATATAGTCTGCAAGGTCGGTTGCGTTAATAAAGCCCTTGCCTGCGGCTTTATACATATTGTCCTTTAAAACGGTCATTGTGGCAACCATTGGGGTGAAAACACCTAAACACATTTTAACGGTATCAACCGCGTCAAAAATGGCTTCTTTATCCTCTTGCATATCTTTATTATAAGCAAGCGGAATACCTTTTAAGGTAGTGAGAAGCGCCATTAAGTCACCGTATACCCTACCCGTTTTACCACGCACAAGCTCGGCCATATCGGGGTTTTTCTTTTGAGGCATAATTGATGAACCTGTTGTGTAGCTATCGTCAAGCTCAATAAACTTAAATTCCCAGCTTGACCAAAGTATAATTTCTTCCGAAAAACGTGACAAGTGCATCATTAAAATTGCATAAGCCGACAAAAGTTCTAAACAAAAATCACGGTCGGAAACACCGTCAATACTGTTAAGTGAGATACCCTTAAAGCCAAGCTTTTCGGCTTCAAAAGCACGGTCGGTATTATAGGTAGTACCAGCCAAAGCACAAGAACCGATAGGACATTGTGCCCACATTCTTGAAAGAGCGTCATTAAGACGTTCATAATCTCGCTTTAACATAAAAGCATAGCTTAAAACGTGGTGCGCAAAGGTAATGGGCTGTGCCCTTTGAAGATGGGTATAACCCGGCATAATAGCATCTTTATATTCTTCCGCCTTGTCCTTAATTGCGGCAATAAGTTCCACAATAAGCTTACCGATTTCTTCACATTCCTCAGCCAAATAAAGACGAACGTCAAGCGCAACCTGATCGTTACGGCTTCTTGCAGTGTGAAGCTTTTTACCCGTATCACCAATTCTTTTAGTAAGCTCGGCTTCAATGAACATATGGATATCTTCAGCATCCATATCAATTGCTAAGCTACCGTTTTGAATATCCTCTAAAATACCGCTAAGACCGTCAATAATCACTTCGGCTTCATCATTTGATATAATGCCCTGACGCGAGAGCATCATAGCGTGCACCATTGAACCGGTAATATCCTGCTTATACATACGGCAATCAAAATGAATAGAAGAATTAAAGTCATCTGCCTGCTTATCAAGGGCCTTTTCGAACCTGCCCGCCCACATTTTATCCATTAAAAAACATTCCTTTCGCCCAAATCAAAAAAGGGCAATATTGCGACAAAATCGTCCCCGGTGCCAAAGGGCACCGTGACGATTTTTTAAAATTGATTATAAAAGACCGTTTTTAGCCTTCATTTGTGCATTAACCTTAGTTGAAAGACCGTAAAGGTTAATAAAGCC
>JAZQWD010000096.1:0-3751 GCA_045632165.1 Acutalibacteraceae bacterium
CCATAAAGGGTTATATTTTTTTCGCCCAAAACAAGACTTGTAAATTTATTATTTACGTTTTGAACGATTGTTGTGATTTCGGGGTGGCGCTGAAGTAGTGCATTAATAAATGAACGGCTTGACGGAAAAAGTGAACTGCCCGTTACAAGCACAACCATAATTTGTCCCGTATAATAACCCTTGCGGATTAAAACGTGGCGCAAAAAACCCGTCATATTATTTTCATCAAACGGCTTTAATTTAAAAGATTTTAAAAGCTTACGGATAGTTACAATTATTTCGTCGGCTTGTTTATCTTCAATCATACATTCGTCAATTGGAACGATTTTATGGGTGGACGACTGATAAACGCCCGAAATTATACCCGTTTTATCCCTACCGAAAGCCGCCTGAACCTTACAGCGGTAATGGGTGGGATTTTCCATCCCCAAAATTTCTTTAACGTGGCAAAATTTTCCAAGCAGTTTAATGCACTTTATTTGCTTATATTTAAGTTGTTCGGGGTAGGTCATATTTTGCAAATGACAACCGCCGCATTTTTTATAATGCGGACAGCCGTTACCCTTGCCGACACGTATTGGCTTTACCGCCTTTTTAAAGGCCGTTTTTTTGCCGTTATTTTGCATAGTTTTCTCCTTTAATTTATCATTTCCTTAAGGAAATATATCGAGTGCGATAGCGCACATCGACATTGTTTACCTACTTAATTATTTTTAAACAACTTATTGCGCGGTGCCAATGGGTACTACTGCTATCACTCCATTGACTACAATGCAGTTCAGCTCGAGCACAACTAATTGTCGAAATATAATCTTCTTTATATTCTTCAATTCCTCGAGTTAAATATATCATCAAATCTTTATCTAAAAACACATTTAAAAAATCAATAATATATTGTTTTTTTACATTCTGCTCTTTTCCTAATTCCAAAATAGAAATAACGCAATTATAAATTGTTTTTAACTTTTTATTCTTTTGAGCGAACAAATCCAACTCTTCTAAAAGCATATCTGAAATTAATTGAAAAATTTCCGTTGTAAGTTTATGCTGTTCCGGATATTTTAAAAGTATATTTTCTCTTTTAGCTTCTATTACAGACTCTATATTTTTCATTAACTCAACATTCTTTCTATTTCAAAAACGGTTTTTATTTTTTCAACAAAAAAGCCACACATTCACAATGACTTGTTCTTGGAAATAAATCAGCAGGGGTATATTCCTCTAATTTGTACCCCTCTTCCCCAAAGATTTTAATATCACGTGCCAAGGTTGCGGGGTCGCAGGAAATATAAATAACGCTTTCGGGACAAAAATTGTTTGCGATAATTTTTATAAGTTCGCTGTCACAACCCTTACGTGGTGGGTCAACAATAACCGTATCGGGCTTTATTTTTTCTTTTCTTAAAGCTTCAGCCGCTGTTTTAGCGTCACCGCAAATAAATCTTGCGTTATTAATACCGTTTTCTTTGGCGTTAAACTGAGCATCCTTTACCGCCGCTTCAATAATTTCAACACCAATAACCGATTTCGCATCTTTCGCCATTGAAAGACCGATTGTACCCGCACCGCAGTAAAGGTCAATAATATTCTTATCCTTAGGTTTTGCATAATCTTTAGCTTTTGCATAAAGCTTATTTGCCATAACAGTGTTTACTTGATAGAAAGATAAAGGTGATAATCTAACCTTAACATCCGCTAAAATATCGGTTATATAATCGCTACCGTAAAGGGTTTTGCATGTATCACCCAAAATCACATTGGTATCATTTTTATTGATATTCAAGGTCACACTCTTAAGTGCGTCACCACAAATTATCTTGAGTTTTTCAATTATAATTTCACTTTTCGGCAAATTATCCCCGTTTATAACAAAGCAAATCATAATTTCCCCACTATTATAACCACGGCGGATATATAAATGCCTTAAAAGGCCCTTATGCTTTTCTTCGTTATAAATACTAATAACATATTCCCTAACAAAGTCACTTACTGTATCGGTGATTTTTGAGAAGATTTCGGGTTGTAAAAGGCAATCCTCACACTCGATTATACGGTGAGAATGAAAAGCGTAAAAGCCCACTCCCCCGTTTTCGCCCAAAGGATATTGCGCCTTGTTGCGATAACGGTCACACTCATCAAATAAAATCGGTTGTGGTGCCAAATCAACACCGCCGATGCGCTTTATAACCTCATAAACCTTGTTAGATTTAAGCTCTAATTCTGCTTCATAGCCAATATGTCTGAAAACACAACCGCCGCAACGGTTAAAGTAAGGGCAATCATTTTCTATTCTAATTTTTGACGGGGTGATAATTTCAAGCGCCTTACCATAGGCATAAGTCTTTTTAACCTTAAGCGCTTTTACTCTAACAATATCTCCAACCGCAGTAAGAGGCACGAAAACCGCCATACCTTCTACCTTACCAACACCACTGCCCTCATTGGTGACATCAATAATTTCCATAATAAATTCATCGTTTTTAAGCATTTACACCCCACCTTTCCCATTTTTTAAAAGTATACCATAAAACACAAAAAAATAAAAGCCCGTTTGGGCTTTTATTTTAGTTAATACCTAATTTTTCTTTTGTTGCAACGGTAATACCGTTTTTAGCCAAGAGCTCGGCAACCTCGTCAGCATCGTTAAGCTGTAAAATCATATATGCGTTTTCATCGGCATGACCGAAAATTGAATACATATAGCTTACGTCAACGTTTGCAGTTGCCAAAACTTGTAAAAGAGTGTTAAGTCCACCGGGAACGTTAGGCACAGCTACTGCCAAAACGTCGGTTGTGGTAGAAATTGCGCCGTTTTCCTTTAAAACGTTTAACGCCTTTTCGGTATCATCAACAATAATACGAAGAAGACCGTAGTCGGTAGTTTCAGCAATATTTAAAGCGCGAAGGTCGATTTTATTTTCAGCCAAGAGTTGGGTGATTTCTAAAAGGCGACCTGCTCTGTTTTCAATGAAAATAGTAATTTGTTTAATTGCCATTGTTAGTCCCTCCTATATCTTACGCTTATCGATTATACGAACTGCCTTGCCCTCGCTTCGTGCGATTGACTTGGGCTCAACAAGACGAACTTTAGCATAAATACCAAGCATTGCCTTAAGTGCGGAAACAAGGTCTTTTTCCATTTCGGTAATGCGACCGAGCGAGTCGGTAAATAATTCGGGTGTCATTTCAACCAAGATTTCAATAGTATCGCTATGGTTTACGCGGTCAACGATAATTTGATAGTTAGCGGGATAGCCGTTTTCCAAAAGCACAGCTTCAATCTGTGACGGGAACACGTTAACGCACTTAACAATAAGCATATCGTCGCTTCTGCCCATCGGCTTATGCATTTTAACGAGGGTACGACCGCAAGAACACTTTTCGCGGCTTAAAACGGTGATATCCTTTGTGCGGTAACGAAGTAGCGGGAAGCCCTCTTTAGTAATTGAAGTAAATACCAATTCACCTTGACTACCTTCGGGTAAAACTTCCAAAGTGTCGGGGTCGATAATTTCAGCAATAAAATGGTCTTCGTTAATGTGCATACCGGTTTGTTCAGAGCATTCGAAAGCTACACCGGGGCCGCTTGTTTCAGTAAGACCGTAAATATCGTATGCCTTAATACCTAACTGTGCCTCAATATCGCGGCGCATTTCTTCGCTCCACGCTTCGGCACCAAAGATACCTGCCTTAAGCTTAATTTGATCACGAAGGCCACGTTCGTGCATGCTTTCAGCAAGATATGCAGCAT
>JAZQWD010000097.1:0-1820 GCA_045632165.1 Acutalibacteraceae bacterium
AACGAAATTTCGCCCGGTGGGGTAACGGGTATAGCAACTGTGCTAAATTTCTTGTTTAATACCCCCGTGGGCGCTGTGGTGTTTTTAATAAACATACCGCTTTTTATTGTTGCTTTTTTAAAAATCGGTAAAGGGTTTATTCTAAAAACCGCAATTGCGACTGCCGTAACTTCACTGCTGTTGGATTTTCTTGTAATTGTTTTGCCGCAAATGCATATTGATTTAATTTTGGCAAGTATATTCGGCGGCACCCTAATGGGACTTGGAGTTAGCATAATTATGCTTCGTGGCTCGTCAACTGGTGGTGTTGAAATTATTGCAAAGCTGTTTTCACTTAAATACCCTTATATCAGTATGGGTAGGCTTATGCTTTTTGCCGACTTCACGGTGGTGGTTATTGCGGCTTTGGTTTACAAAAATGTCCAAAGCGCGCTTTATTCTATTGTGGCGCTTTATTCTTGCTCTAAAATAATGGATCTTGTATTATACGGTGCTGACAAGGGCAAGGTGATTTATATCATAAGCGACCAAGCACAATATATAGTGTGTGATATTTTGAATAAGGTAGGGCGCGGAGCCACCTTTTTAGACGTTCGTGGTGCATATACGGGTGAAAGCAGACAGATGATTATGTGCACTGTCAGAAGAAATGAAGTGCACAGCGTGTACGCTGCGGCAAAGCATCACGATAAATCAGCTTTTATAGTGGTGTGCGAAGCGGGTGAAATACGAGGCGAAGGGTTTAAAAAATAAAAATTACATTTTATTAAAATAGTACTTGCTTTTTCTATAATTTGTGTTATAATAATTCACGTACGCACTAGATATTGTATAATTAATTTGGCAAATTTATTTATAAATACATTGTTTTGAGGTAGAAATTATGAAAATCATTAAAAGAAGCGGCGCCGAGGTTACTTTTGACCCCCAAAAAATCATAGTTGCCGTTACAAAAGCAAATCAAAGCGTTGTTCCAAGCCACCGAATGACCGAAATTCAGATTAAAAGAATAGCTGAAGACGTTGAATCCGCTGCGGCTAATATTAACCGTTCATTAAGCGTTGAAGAAATACAAGATATGGTAGAAGACCAAATCATGAATCAACGCGCATTTGACGTGGCAAGACGCTATATTACATATCGCTACAATCGTGCGTTAGTTAGAAAGTCAAACACTACCGACGAACAAATTTTAAGCCTTATTGAATGTAATAATGAAGAGGTTAAGCAGGAAAACAGTAATAAAAACCCTACTGTTAACAGCGTTCAGCGTGACTATATGGCTGGCGAGGTTTCAAAGGATATTACCCGCCGTATACTCTTACAGCCTGACATTGTTGATGCGCATGACCGTGGTCTTATTCACTTCCACGATGCTGACTATTTTGCACAGCACATGCACAACTGTGACCTTGTAAACCTTGAAGATATGCTTCAAAACGGTACCGTTATCAGCGGCACCTCTATTGAACGTCCCCACAGCTTTTCAACTGCTTGTAATATTGCAACCCAAATTATTGCACAGGTTGCATCCTGTCAGTATGGCGGTCAAAGTATAAGCCTTACCCACTTGGCACCCTTTGTTGACGTAAGCAGAAAGAAAATTCATTCCGAAGTTGTGGAGGAATTTACCGAAGCAGGCTTGGATATTTCGGAGGATAAGATTGCCGAAATTACCGAAAAGCGTCTTTTAAAGGAAATTGCCCGTGGTGTTCAAACCATTCAGTACCAGGTTGTTACCCTTATGACCACCAACGGTCAGGCGCCCTTTGTTACTGTATTTATGTACCTTAACGAAGCAAAGGACGAACAGGAAAAGG
>JAZQWD010000098.1:0-11625 GCA_045632165.1 Acutalibacteraceae bacterium
CCCTTTCGGCTTCAATTTCAAACTGTTTATACACGTTTTCATACTCTTCATTTTCGTTATGGTGTGCATTTTCTAAAAGCTCAATTACAGAATTTGTAACTTCCACAGGGTATGTGCCGTCAGCTTCAATATTTTCACCATTAAAGTCGCTTAAATGCTTCATAAACACGTTTGCATGAGCAAGCTCTTGACTAGCTGTAAGCTTAAATACCGCCTCAATAACGTATAAACCCTGCTTTTTAGCAATTTCAGCCGCAAAGGTATAACGGTTTCTTGCTTGTGATTCACCCGCAAACGCTCGCATTAAATTGACTTTTGTGTTTGATTCATTAAAATTTACCATTTTATCAGCTCCTTAAACCTATTTTGCCAATTATATGGTAAATTATGCAATAAACCCCCGAAAAATCGGGGGTTTAAAATTTTATTTAACAATATATTTATTAAAAATCTTTTTGCCTTTTTTAAGGATAATTTCATTATCAAAAGCAGCAATATCTAAAGAATATGAAGCATCGGTAATCTTTTCTTCATTAATGCTTACGCCACCTTGTTGAACAAGGCGTCTTGCTTCACCGTTAGAAGCCGCAAGACCGGCTTTAACCATCATTGAAAGCACACCGATTTTACCATCTACAAAATCACCTGATGTAAGTTCGGTTGTAGGCATATTTTCATGGCTGCCGGCACCTGCAAAAATTGCGCGAGAAGTTGTTTGTGCCTTTTCAGCTTCCTCTTCACCATGAACAAGCTTAGTAAGCTCGTAAGCCAAAATTTCTTTAGCTGTATTAAGTTGACTGCCTTCCCATTCGTCCATTTTATCAATTTCTTCAAGCGGTAAGAAGGTTAACATTCTAATGCACTTAAGAACGTCAGCATCGCCAACGTTGCGCCAATATTGATAGAATTCATAAGGTGAAGTTTTCTTGGGGTCAAGCCAAACAGCGCCCGAAGCGGTTTTACCCATTTTCTTACCTTCAGAGTTAAGAAGCAAAGTAATAGTCATTGCATAAGCATCTTTACCAAGCTTTTTACGAATAAGTTCGGTACCACCAAGCATATTTGACCATTGGTCGTCCCCGCCAAACTGCATATTACAACCATATTCCTTATACAAATGATAGAAGTCATAGCTTTGCATAATCATATAGTTGAATTCGAGGAAAGAAAGTCCCTTTTCCATACGTTGCTTATAGCATTCAGCACGTAACATATTGTTAACCGAGAAGCAAGCGCCAACTTCACGCAAAAGGTCGATATAATTAAGGTCTAAAAGCCAATCAGCATTATTAACCATTTGTGCTTTACCTTCACCAAATTCAATAAAACGGCTCATTTGCTCTTTAAAGCAATCGCAGTTGTGTTGAATTTGTTCAGGGGTCATCATTGAACGCATATCGCTTCTACCAGAAGGGTCACCGATATAACCGGTACCGCCACCAATAAGTGCAACCGGTTTATTACCTGCCATTTGCAAGCGTTTCATAAGGCAAAGTGCCATAAAGTGACCAACGTGCAAACTGTCAGCAGTAGGGTCAAAACCGATATAAAATGTTGCCTTGCCTTCGTTTACAAGATCACGGATTTCGTCTTCGTCAGTAACCTGTGCGATAAGACCGCGGGCTACAAGTTCGTCATAAATTTTCATAATTAAATGCTCCTGTCTATTAGTTCCTTAGCGGAATTGTATAAATTTTCAGTAATGTCGGTACCCGACATAATACGTGCAATTTCATAAATTTTTTCTTCATAACCCAGCGAAGATACTTTTGTGAAAGTGCGACCATTTTCGGTATTTTTAACGATAAGCAAATGCTCGTTAGCAACTGCGGCAATTTGCGCCAAATGCGTAACACATATAACCTGTCGTGCTCTAGACACAACTCTTAACTGCTGTGCAACCTTATCCGCTGCATAACCGCTAATACCTGTATCAATTTCATCAAAAATCATTGTTCCAACGGGGTCTTTATCAAGCAATACGCTCTTAATAGCAAGCATAACGCGTGAAAGCTCACCGCCCGAAGCAATTTTATGTAACGGTTTTAAGGTTTCTCCCGCATTGGCGGAAATAACAAATTCAACCGTATCACAACCGATTTTTGTATATTTACCTTTTTTGAAATCAACAGCAAATCTAACGTTTGGCATATTAAGTTCTTTTAAAACGTCACAAACCTGTTTTTGAAAAACTTTAGCTACATTTTTGCGGTTTTCGGTAAGTTTTTCACCCAAATCCACAAGTTTTGCAGTTGAAACATCTAGCATCTCCGAAAGCTCAATAATTCGTTTATCAGAAAGCTCAATAGTTTCAAGCTGACGATTAGCGTTATCTAAAAATTCGATAGTCGCTTCTTCGCTACCGCCGTATTTTAACACAATACGAGTTATATAGTCAAGTCTTTCGTTAATTTCGTTTGGATTAAGATTAGAATATTCCGAATTATTTAAAAAACCGCCAATTTCAGACCGCAAATCTTCAAGTAACGCTAATGCTTCGTTAAGCTTATCGGTGCTAACCGTATCGGCATTGATTAACTGCTTTTCGGCATTTCTCAAGCAGGTTAAAGCTCCGTCATTATTATCGTCACCGCTTAAATAAAACTCTGCACTCGAAAGTGCTTTATAGGTTTTTTCATAACCTTCAGCGATTTTGAGTTGTTTTTTAAGTTCAGCTATTTCGCCAATCTTAATACCTGCGGCTTCAATTTCGTTAATTTGATACTTCAAAATATCAAGCTTTCGTGCCTTTTCATCTTCATCCATTTCAAGGTCACGAAGTTCTTTACGAATAGCGTTTAGATTTTTAAATTCAGCATAATATTTACTAATTAACGCACTGTTATCAGCTATTGCATCAATATAGCTTAAATGATTTTCCGGTACTAACAATGCCTGATTATCATGCTGACCGTGAATATTTATAAGCCAACCTGCAATCTCACGCAAAACTGTTGCTGTAATCGGTAAGCCATTTGCTTTAATCAAGCCCTTACCGTTTAGCGAAAGCTTACGGGTGATAAGCAAATTTCCGTCTTCGTCAGGTAAAATATCATGATTTTTAAGCATTTCAAGCGTTTTATTATCAAAATCACAGAACACGGCAGAAACAAGTGCATTATCACACCCATTTCGTATAAGCTCTTTTGATACACGCTCACCCAAAACGGCGTTAATAGCATCAATCAAAATTGATTTACCCGCGCCCGTTTCACCTGTTAATACGTTAAATCCAGCTTTAAATTCAATGTCAGTTCGTTCAATAACGGCAATATTTTCAATATGAAGAAATTTTAACATAAATAACCGCCATTTTACAAAATATTATTTATTTTATCAATTAAAATTTTAGAGTGCATTTCACTACGCGTAACAATAAAAATTGTATCATCACCTGCAAGTGAGCCAAGCATCATATCACCAAACATACCGTCAAGTGCAACACAGGCAGTAGATGCCATACCCGAATGTGTTTTAATAACAACATTATTTAATGCATAATCAACACTCTTAACCGATTTAACGAATAAATCGTGATAGTGAGTTGTATCATCTGTCTTTTTGGCTGCTGAAATATAACGATAATTACCATCACTATCGTGAGTTTTTACAAGACGCAACTCTTTAATATCACGTGAAACTGTTGACTGAGTAACATTATAACCCAAAGCCAAAAGTTCGTTTTGAAGGTCGTCTTGTGTGTAGATAACCTTTTTTTCAATTATCGAAAGAATTTCACTTTGTCTTTTATTTTTCAAATCAAACACTCCTACTGTCGCGGAATTTTACCGACATAGTTTTATAGAATGAACGGTCACTCAAACGTATAAGCTTAACCGCATTATTCGATTTAGTGATTTTAATTTCGTTAAACGGCTTAACGTTTGCAACCTTGCGACCGTCAACCGTTAAATAAATTTCGGCGCGTTTTTTGGAAAAAGATTTAAGCGATAATGTAGTATTTGCACTCATTAAAATTGGCTTTGCCGAAAGTGAATGAGAACAAATTGGCGTTATACAAATATTTTCGGTAGAGGGATCAATTATAGGACCGCCTGCCGACATTGAATAAGCGGTAGAACCGGTAGGCGTAGAAACTATTAGACCGTCTGCACGGTAATTTATGGCATCTTTATCAACCGCAACCGAAATATCAATAATACGTGAAATAAACCCGCTTGTGATTACCGCATCATTAAGCGCAGAATAATTACCCATAAGGTTACCGTTTTCATAAACCGACACATCTAACATCATTCTTTTTTCAACACGATATTCACCTCGAATAAGCTTTGAAATCAAATGAAGTTCGTTTTGTTCAATATCTGCAAGATAACCCATTCTGCCTGCATTAATGCTTAAAACAGGTTTATCGTCTAAAGCGGCGCGTTTGGCATATCGAATAATCGTACCATCACCGCCTACCGTTATAATCACGTCGGCTAACGAATAAAGTTCATCTTCAGGTGCATGTTCATAATTTGAACTGCAAATAGTATCAGGTAAATAAGCTTTAACACCCTCTTTTTTTAGTAGTGTACCTAGTTTTTCAACAACCTCAGTCGCACCGCGTTTATCAAGATTAGGCAAAACTGCAATAACCAAAATCACCCCTCCTTTAATGCGTTATATGATTTTTCCACAACCTCATCTGCCGAAACATCACATAAATTTTCGGCTTTTTCAGTTTTTCTAATGTGGCAAAGATATTCAATATTACCTTCAGGACCTTTAATAGGTGAAAAATCAAGCCCTAAAAGTGTGTAATTGTTTTCAAGAATTAATTCAATAATTTTATTAACAACGGCAATATGCACGTTTTTATCCCTTACAACACCTTTTTTGCCGACATTCTCCTTCCCTGCTTCAAACTGCGGTTTAATAAGGCAAACTGCCTCACCACCGTCACGTAATAATGTACGCATAACGGGGAAAATATGATAAAGCGAAATAAAGGAAACGTCAACCGATGCAAAATCCAATTCATCTGGCACTTCTTCTTTTGTAACGTAACGGAAATTTGTGTTTTCAAGGTTTATTACACGTTCATCGGTGCGTAATTTCCAAGCAAGTTGACCACGACCAACATCGATCGAATAAACCTTAACAGCACCGTTTTGAAGCATACAATCCGTAAATCCACCGGTTGAAGCACCAATATCAGCACATATAGTATTTTCAAGATTTATAGGAAAAACCTGCATTGCTTTTTCAAGCTTTAAACCGCCACGGCTAACATATTTTAAGGTTTTACCTCTAACCTCAATAATATCATCGGGTTTTACGGTATTACCCGCCTTATCGGATTTTTGATTATTAACAAAAACAATACCTGCCATTATAATTGCCTTTGCCTTTTCACGGCTTTCAGCAAAGCCCTGTTCAACAAGGGCAACGTCTAATCTTGTTTTAGGCATATTAACTCCTTAACATACTTTCCAAATCTAAACCAAGTTTTTTAAGTGCAACATCGGTTTTACACATTGGAACAAATTCATTATTAACTGCGTGAATTTTAAATTCACCTTTATAACCATTTTCAAAAAGTAAAGCGGATAAATGTTCACCTATACCACCACTTTTAACGGTTTCTTCGTAAAAATCAATTTTTTTACAATTCTTAAGACCCTTTATAAGCGCATCACTTATAGGGAAAATTTTATTAAGTTTAATAACTGTAATAGTATCATCTAATTCTTTGGCTTTAAGTGCCTCTGAAAACAGTTTGCCATAAGTTATAATTACACGGTCACCGTTACCGTTTAAAACAGTGTAATCACTCTTAAAATCAATTTTAAAGGTATTAGATGGTACTTCGCAGCCACGTGGATATCTAACCGCTGAAACACCATCCTGCAAAGCAGTAAGATTTATTACATAAGACAATTCATCATAATATGTTGGAGAATAAATTGAAATACCCGGTATTGACGTAAGATAAGAAACGTCAAAAATACCTTGGTGTGTTTCACCATCTTCACCAACAATACCCGCACGATCAATCAAGAAAGTAACCGGAACATTACCAATAGCACAATCGTGAATAATTTGGTCATACGCGCGTTGCAAGAAAGAAGAATAAACTGCAAAATACGGCTTCATACCACCTTTAGAGAGGCCGGCAGCAAAAGTAACCGCGTGTTGTTCGGCAATCGCAACGTCGAAAAATCTATCAGGGTATTTTTTTTCAAATTCTGAAAGACCTGTACCGCTTCCCATAGCTGCGGTAACAGCACAAATTTTACTATCATTTTCCGCCATTTCGCAAAGGGTACGACCTGCAATATCAGAAAAAGTAATTTTATCATTTGGCTCAATACCCTTTTCAAGGTCAAAAGGTGCTACACCATGATAATTATTTGGCTTTTGTTCTGCCAAAGCATAACCCTTACCCTTAGTAGTTACAACGTGTATAACGGTAGGACGCTGATAACATTGTGCGATTTTGAAAAGCGATTCCATATCCTTAACGTTGTGACCATCAACAGGTCCAAGATAATTAAATCCAAATGCAGAAAAAATATTGCGGCGGTAAACTGCACTTTTAAAAATTTCCTTAACGCGGTAGAAAAATTTATAAAGTGATTTACCGATAAGCGGAATATGATTTAAAAATCTACCAAAAGCAAATTTAAAACGATGGTAACGCGCCTTATTGCGAAGCTTTGTTAAACTCTTCGACATACCGCCAACGTTTTGTGAAATCGACATTTCATTGTCATTTAAAATTACAATAAAATTACCCGAATGTTCACCCGCGTGGTTAAGCGCCTCATAAGCCATACCGCCTGTTAAAGCACCGTCACCGATTACTGCAATCGCTGAGCCACTTTCTCCGTTTAATTTTTTGGCACGATAAATACCGTAAGCGGCTGAAATCGAATTACTGCTGTGTCCCGTAATAATTGGGTCGTGCTTACTTTCGCACGGCTTCATAAAACCTGAAAGTCCGTTTTCACAGCGAAGGTTTTTAAAATCATTAAAACGCCCTGTTAAAAGCTTATGAGCATAGCATTGGTGACCAACGTCAAAAATTATTGCATCTTTGGGAGAATTAAAAGCACGATGAATCGCAACGGTAAGTTCAACAGCACCTAAATTAGCGCCGAGATGTCCCCCGTTTTGCGATACAGTATTAATTATGCAGTCGCGTATTTCTCCGCAAAGTGTATCAATTTGTTTATAATCTAGGTTTTTAACATCCTGCGGTGACTTAACTTTATTTAAAATTTCGTAATTCAAATCAACAAGTCCCTTAAAAATTTCTATCAAGCAAATACTTAGTAATTGCGTTCATATTTTCAGTATTACCATTAAAGCTATCTAAAATTTGTAATGCTTCGTCGGTTAATTTTTTAGCTTCTAGTTTTGCACCCTCAAGACCTAACAAGGTAACAAACGTGGTCTTTTGATTTTTATAATCACTGCCAACAGGTTTACCAAGTAATTCAGGGTCAGCAATAACGTCAAGAATATCATCAATAATTTGAAAAGCCAAACCGACTTTTTGCGCAAATATATCTGCACCGTTAATTTCAGTTTCACTTGCACCGCCAACAGTAGCACCTATAATAGCCGAAGCACGTAAAAGACAACCTGTTTTACGTGCATACATATCGCAAAGTGCTTCTAAATTCGGTGGGTTCTTAACGAATGACAAATCAATAACCTGACCGCCAAGCATACCTGAAAAGCCCGCCATTTGCGAAAGTATGGCAACAGCTTTTACCCTAACGTTATCGCTTGCATTTGCATTAGCTGCAACTGCAAATGCTTCAGTTAAAAGTGCATCGCCCGCTAAAAGCGCCATATCTTCAGAAAATGCTTTATGACAAGAGGGCTTACCGCGACGAAAATCATCATTATCCATACAAGGCAAATCGTCGTGAATAAGCGAATACGTGTGTATCATTTCAAGCGCAATAGCAAAATCAAGTGCATTACTATAATCACCACCAAAGAGACGGCAAAACTCCATCATAACAATGGGGCGAATACGCTTACCACCAAGCTTCAAGCTGTAACGCGCCGCTTTTACAACTTCGTTATACGGTGCTTCGGTTTCTGGTAAAAGGTCATCTATTCGGTTTTCAATTATCGGCTTATAAAAAGCAAATAATTCATTAATCATTACTTTCACCTTCACATTCGGTTAAGGTTTTAATCTTTCTTTCAGCGGTTTCTAAAATTTTTCTGCAATCATCCGAAAGCTTAATACCATCTTCAAAAAGTGCAATAGCTTCATCAAGCGAAATTTCACTGTTTTCAAGCTTTGTAACGATCTTTTCAAGCTCAATAAGTTTATTTTCAAAATTATTTTCCATTTATTGCTCCTTACTGTCGGCTATGCAATTAACACTACCGTCTGAGAGTTTAAGTTTAAATTTTTCACCAACATCAAGTTCATTAATGCTCTTAACGGTTTTTCCGTTCACTTCAGCAATGGCATAACCGCGTGATAATACCTTTAAAGGGCTTAATGCATCAAGTTTTGCAATATCTTCCATAAAGCGTGACTTTTCACGTGCAACAACCTGTTTAAATGCCGAAAGCATTTTTTCATTAAGTCGGTCAACCGCTTCGTTACGTGTTTCGGTAATATTGATCGGTTTAGCTAAAACGGATTTTTCAATCAACGCATCAAATCCAGCTTTCCGAGAATTATATTTCAAAAGCAAACCGTTTTTCAGAAGTGCGTTATATTTATTAAGCTTTGACAAAAGTTCAGCACTATCCGGCACTGCAAGCTCTGCCGCAGCAGACGGTGTTGGTGCCCGCAAATCGGCAACAAAATCACAAATGGTAAAATCAGTTTCGTGACCGACCGACGAAATAACAGGTATAGGCGATTCATAAATCTTACGTGCAAGCGCTTCACTGTTAAATGCCCATAAATCCTCAATAGAACCGCCACCGCGACCAATAATAATAGTATCACAGTTAGAAAGCGAATAAACCCTTTCAAGCGCATCTATCATGGACGGTACAGCTTTTTCACCCTGTACCGCAACAGGACAAAGCATTATTTCGCATAGCGGATAACGGCGAGCGGTAATGTTTAATATATCCTGCACTGCAGCACCCGTATCGGAGGTTATAACTGCGATACGCTTTGGAAACTGAGGTATAGGTCGTTTATTTTCTTCTAAAAACAAGCCCTCTTTTTCAAGCTTTTCTTTAATTTGCTGAAATTGTAAAGATATATCGCCTAAACCTTGTTCGTGCATTTCTTCAGCATAAAACTGGTATTGCCCGTCTTTTTCATAAAGCGAAACGCGACCGCGCAAAACCACCTTCAAACCGTCGCGTACTGCAAACGGCACACGGCACGCATAAGCGCGAAACATAACACAGCGAATCTGCGCGTCATTATCCTTAAGCGTAAAATAAAAATGGCCGCTTTGATAATGATTCTTAAAGTTAGAAATCTCACCCGTTACAAAAACGTTGTTAAGTCGCGCATCACCTTCGATAAGCGATTTAACGAAAAGATTTAACTGTTTTACCGTAAGAGTTGTCATGTTAATTGTTTTTAGCAACGGTTGATAAAATACCGTTTACAAAAGAAGCATCATCAGTTGTTGCATATTTTTTGCAAAGTTCAACCGCTTCGTTGATCGAAACTGCAGTTGGAATTGATTCCATAAACTTAATTTCGTAAATTGCAAGACGTAAAATACAAAGCGCAGTTTTTGAAATACGCTTAATATTCCAACCAATCGAATTAGCCGAAATAATTTCATCAAGTTCGTCAAGCTTTTCATATACACCCGTAAAAACAGTTTTAATGTAATCATCGGGTGAAAGTTCGCGAACTTCGGCAGCCAATTCTAAAATTTCGTCTACACTGTCGTTATTAAAAACTTTCTCAAAAATAAGAATAAATGCTTCTTCTCTTGCTTGTCTTCTTGTCATAATGCACCTCGCAAAAATTTATACAGTTTATATTATATAATAAATAATATACTATTTCAAGCATATTTGCATATTTTATGCATATTTTTTTGCATAAAAAACGCCCCTTTTAAAAAAGGAGCGTTAATTTCAGTTAATTATTCAAAGTTTTGGGGATTATATTCGGGTATGGCTTCGGTTTTCGAAACCATAAAAGCCGAAATTTTTGATGCAAAATCAAGACAATTTTGTATATCATTACCGCTTAAATATTTTTGTAAAAATGCGGCGGAAAAACTATCCCCTGCACCAACTGTTGAAGCAACCTCAACCTTAACAGGTTTGGCAGTGAATTTAGTGTTATTATCAATATCAAAGCAATAAGAACCCTTGTCACCACGAGTTATAATAATAAACTTTAAATTTTTGTATTTAGTGCATAAATTTTTAATAAAATCATCACTATAAGCTATACCCAATATTTCAGAAATTATAGGTAATTCCTCATCACTTATTTTTAAAATCGTTGCATTGTTTACAGCAAATTCCACCGACTCTTTACTATAAAACGGCGGGCGAATGTTAACGTCAACAAACACTTCTTTAAAACAATGAGATGCAATTAAATTCTTAAGCGAAATTTTGTTAAAATCGTTTCTTAAAGCAAGTGTACCAAAGTATAAAACGTCAAAATCATTAGGAATATTATCGCATAAAATCTCATCATACGCCACATTATTTAATAGATTGTACTTAGGGATTTTGTTACTGTCAAGCGATACTACACATTTACCTGTTTCAAGCATTTTAGATACTGAAATATAATCGGTTTTAACGCCAAATTCTTTAATTTTTTGGGTGGTTTTTGTGCCTAAATCATCATTACCGACCGAGGTTAAAATATAAGCATTTTCACCCATTTTTGCAAGATGTGCAGCAAAATTTAAAGGTGCGCCACCAATAAATGCACCACTTTCAAAAACATCCCACAAAACCTCACCAAAAGATAAAATCTTCATATAACACCTTATGAAATTAAATCACGTTTTTTAAATAATGCACCTTGTAAGAAGCCGAGAATTGAAGCAGCAAGACAGAATAAATCGGCGTATATAAGCGCATCCATTCCTATGCCAGATTTTAAAAATGAGCGTATATTGCCTAAAAACGATAAAATACCTTTAGTGATATTAAAAAAGCCGTCACGAGCGAAAATTGAAGCTATTTCGGTCGATATTTTTCCATACGACAAGAAAACTATTAAAGCAGTAACCGCAAGAGTTACTAAAAGCATAAATATTCCACACAAATAACCTAAATTTCGTTTTTTATTATTTTCCATTATACATTTCCTTTCAGCTTAAAAGCCACTCTAAATCAAATTCAACAGCGGTTATACCTGCGCTGTATTCATCCTTTTCGCCATACTCGTATAATATACAAAACGTTTGGGTTGTAGGATTAAATTCTATGCTAGAATAAGCCGCAAAGCCGGGATAAAATACCCGAACTTTGTCCCAAGTTTTAGAACTGTCAAACGAAATACAACCTGACATATTTTCGCGTGCATATGCGTGAGGATTTGTAAAAATAGTTACCCCGTCAGCGCCGTCGGGCAGTAAAAGTTTATCTCTTAAATCGTCTTTATCTACCCTAATTCTCGCGCCGTTACAACCACCGCAACCGCAAGGACCGGGTGCTAAATCTTCAATTAAAAAGGCGTCTTTTCTA
>JAZQWD010000099.1:0-6094 GCA_045632165.1 Acutalibacteraceae bacterium
CTATCGGCAAGCAAAAGGGCGAAGTACTCGACTTTGGCGGTCTTTTGGGCTCGGGACCGATTATGGACGTTAATCTCAACAAATTACCCACTAAATTTATCGACCGTGCTGGTCGTATCCCCGCCCCGCTTCAAAGTCTTAAAAACTAGGTGATTTTATGCAGCTTTTATTCAAACAACGCTTCTTTTCGTGGCTTTGCAGTTACGACATTTTTGATGAAGATGGCAACACCGTTTATGTTGTAAAAGGTCAGTTGTCTTGGGGACATCTTTTAAAAATTTTTGATAAAGACGGTAACGAGGTTGGCACAGTAAAGCAGCGCATTTTTACATTTTTACCACAGTTTGAAATGTATAAAGGTAATGAATATTTGGGCTGTATCCGTCGCGAATTTACTTTTTTCCGCCCAAAATATGTTATTGAATATAACGGTTGGCAGGTTGAAGGCGATTGGTTTGAATGGGATTATAGCATTGTTGACCGCCGCGGTGAACCGATTGCTGATATTTCAAAACAAATTTGGAACTTTACCGACACATATAAAATCAACGTTATAAAGCCCGAAAATGCTTTATATGCATTAATGCTTGTTTTAGCAATCGACGCCGAAAAATGTTCAAGAGATAATCATTAAACATAAACCCCCGCAAGGAACAACCTTGCGGGGTATTTTTTATATCTTTTTAAGTTTTAAAATTGTTGCATCAAACGGATTTGTAGTTTCAAAATCACCCAAAATACATTCTTCAACGATATAACCGTCAGCAACCATAAAATTATTCTTTATGCAAGCGGATGAATAATTTATAGCTACTGCTACAACACCATTTGGGGTTATATGCTCTGTAACGGCAAGATATTTATTATCGGTAGCAATAACACTCTTTTTATTGGCAAAAATCTTTTTGTAAATTAAGTAATCGTCACCGTCAAAAGCGTTGGATTTATTTATAAAGTTCTTTTCAAGCGGATAGTTAAGATAATAAACCGTACCCTTACCAAAGTTGAATTTTGTAAAAATAATTTCATCATTGTTTTCGCAAAGCGCTTCAGCACCGCAAAGCTCAATATAATGCTTGCAATTTCTTGAATAATTAATGTTTTTACCGTCAAGCGTGAAGCTTCCACCGTTTTTGCTGCGGTCAAAATCAAGGTTTTTAACACCTGTAAATTTTGAAAACTCGGGAAGCATACCGCAATCGGCCGAAATATATAAAGTCGCACCGTTATAAACCCTTTCGATTAAGTTGTCTAAAATTTCTTGCGGCATAACGTCAGGTCCGCTAATAGACGGTAGCAAATAAACTTCGCTTTCGGGTATTTTCTTTTCACCGTCGGCAAACTTTAAATTTACCCCCGCCATTTTGCCCAAAACGTAAGACATCCAACCGATGGGGCGTTGCTCGGTTTCACGGGTTAAGATAACAACGCCGTCCTCTTTGGCTTTAGGTAAATCAATTTTACTGTTGTTTAAAAAATCGCCAAACTCTTTAAAGGTTTTTAAAACGGGCTTTGCGGTATAATCAGCTTCAGCCATGCCAAGCTCGACCTCGCACTTTTTCCAGCTATAGGGCGGGAATTTTAAATGCGTTTGGTCGAAAGCGCACCACCACATCATACCATCGGCACCGTTTGCCCAGCTTGAAAATAAATTAACGTTAGCAAAATCACCGGCGGTTTCTTCACTGCAAACCTGCGGCCCCATTGTACCAACTTCTTCAACAAGCGACGGCTTGCCGCCTATATCTATGTAAATCTTATTATAGGCGGTCGGCAACAATAACGTACGCATTGAAGTAATTCCGTCAAGCGAGCCGTACTGTGTCCAATAAGGGTACGGGTGGGTTGTAAAAACGTCCAAAAGCTCGGCTTGGTCGTAAATATTCCAGTTTCCGTTAAGTGTCAAACCGTCCATACCCGAAACAACTTTGCGAGTATTATCAACCGCTTTAATTGTATTTGTAATTAACGCTGTCCAGCTGTAAGCCGCTTCCCTATTAGGCACCCACATCATACAGTTACATTCGTTACCCAAATCCCACGATTCAATTTCATTACGGTGCTTAAAGCGTGAAACAAAACCACGAACAAACTTTTCTTGAAACATTAAAGAAGTAGCATCGGTATAAACGTTTTTATCAAGCAAAGGTGTCGGAACAAATAATCTACCGCTCATCCAGCCCGTTACAAGACCGACTATAACCTTTATATTAAATTCACCGCATATATCCAAAAGCTTATCAAAACGTGAAAGCATTGTTTCATCAAGATAATAAGGGTTTTTAGGTAAAGAATCGTCCTCCATACGGTATTCATATAATCTACCGCTTGTATAATATGGCTTTATTGGTTGAAAATCGGGCCAAATCGGGAAAACGCGAAGTGTTTTAATATTATGCTCGCTTAAAAACCTCAAGTCACTTCGAACGGTATTCTCGTCCCAATTTTTCCACATATTAGTCCCCGCATGCGAAGCCCAATAATTTACGCCTATTATAAATTCTTTCATTTTAACACCCCTAAATATTAAATTTCACAAGCAACAATCATTATTTAAAACAGTTGCAAAGGTTCTTCAATGTTTATATAACCCATATATTTCGTTTTGTCAAGCGCCAATATCTCTGCATACTACAAAACAACTTAAATTGACAAAATTTTAATATCAAACGATTTTAAAGCATAGAAAAATCCAAAATATCGGTCGGATTGCCGACTGTTGCAATCACATTTACATAATGGTATAATACGTGTAACGTACCAAAGCCACAACTATAAATACGAGGAATTGAGATTATAAATGATAAGAAAAGCAACACTTAGCGACCTTATTGAAATACTTAATATATACGCCTATGCAAGAAGCTTTATGGCTAAAAACGGCAACCCCAATCAATGGGGCAATATCACCCCTAAAAAAGAATTGCTGATAGAAAATATAAACGACGGCTTGCTTTACGTGGTCGAAGAAGACGGAGTTCTTCAAGGTGTTTTTTATTTCAATATTGAAAATGACCCAACATATAAAATAATAAAAGACGGAACTTGGTTAAGTGACGAACCGTACGGCGTTATACACCGCATTGCAAGTGCAGGCAAGAAAAAAGGCGTACTTAAAACCTGTATGAATTTTTGCCTTGAAAAAACACGTCATATTCGAATTGATACCCACGAAGACAATACCGTTATGCACCATTTACTGAATAAATACGGTTTTTCAAAACGCGGAATAATATACCTTCAAAACGGTGCCGAGCGCATCGCTTACGAATATATAGATTAAAAAAGGAAAAAACTATGAAGCTTTATGCCCCTAAATATTATAAAAATTTTAAATGTATTGCAGATAAATGTGAGCACAGCTGCTGTATCGGGTGGGAAATTGATATTGACGGTAAAACCCTTGATAAATACAAAGCATTAAAAAACGGCTACGTCGATATTATTAATAAAAGCATTTCGGTAGAGAATTCTCCCCACTTTATACTCAGCGACCACGATAAATGCCCCCACCTTGACGAGCGAGGGCTTTGCAAAATTATATTAAACCTTGGTGAAGATTATCTTTGTGATATCTGTCGCGAACACCCACGATTTTATAATTACACAACTGTTGCTGAGGTAGGTATAGGGCTTTCCTGCCAAGAAGCCGCAAGAACGGTTTTAAACTCGCCCGACTATGCAGTTTTAGAATATATAGGCGACCTTGGTACTGTCGAGGAAAGCATAGATTTTGACGGCCGTTTAATGCGAAGCGAAATATATAAAATCTTACAAGATGACGCTTACAGCCATACTGTTATGCTTGATAAAATACATAGCAAATATGCAATACACACCTATGACGATAACCGCTATTTAGAAACACTTGATGCTTTAGAATACCTAAATATTGAACATAAAAAGTTATTTATGAATTATTCATCAAAGCTCAGACCCTCTGACCGCGAAACGGAAGAATATTTAAAAAGATTTTTTGCATACCTTATCTACCGCCACTGCACCGAGGCATTTGATGAGGAAGATTTTTGCGAACGCTTGGCTTTTTGTTTATTTTGTGAACGGCTGCTTGCTTCTTTAATATGCAGTGAAAATGCCAAGGGATTAGAAGAAATTTCAAAACTTTCAAGCATAATTTCGGAAGAAATTGAATATTCAGAGGATAATACGTCAGCACTAACGTTTACGTTACCTTCTACTATAAATCTCGGCGATTAAGCGATATATTTAAATCAGAAAAAGAATAACACCCAAAACCGAAGTTTTACGGTTTGGGTGTTTTGTATTTTTTATGATTATATTTCACTCGCCGTAAGGCGAATTTCATTGAAATAAAATAAGGCGAATAACCGCCCTTATATATAATTATTCTTCAATTTTCACAATATCAATAGCAGCATTTAAAAGCAGGTTTACAAGTTCATTTCGAGAACGGTTTGTTTTAACCGATAAATCGTCTAAACGTTCAATCAATTCATCTTTCATTCTAACAGAGACGACTTTACAACCGTCATCCCCTCTGCGAGTACCCTTTTTTGTTATCTTAATTACATCTGCCATATTTTCACCTCATTTTTGTATTTATATTTTACCTTGACAAATGTAGTATTGGTATATTATAATTATGTAGTATAATTATAACTACAATTAGTAGTTAGGCGGTGAAAAGTAGGAAATTAACTGATAGAGTTGTTGGTGGCACTTGCAAGTATTAGAAGGTAAAGCGCATGTCTGTATTTGATAATAAATGAAATTTCAAAATTAGTAATTTTTACGATTATGGTTCATGCGAACATCTACATGTTGCATAATGACAATCACGGCGCAAAGTTTAAAATGCACAAGGCATAGCAAATTGATAAGAATTTTACAACAATGAGGGTAAAAAAATGGAAGAAAAAGTTTTAATAAAAGGCAAATTTTCAAGATTTAATATTCTTTCAATCGTTTTTATTGCAACGACAATTTTTTGTTTTATAAGTATGATAACCGATTACAGTAGTCGTTCATATTCAAACAGTTACTCATTATATGGATATACCATAAGCAAAGAAATTGACGTATCTTTTATTGAATATTTCGTTGATGGTTGGGTTTTTCGTTACGCTTTAGGTTGGTTTATAGTTTTTTGTGCAAGTATTGTGTTATCAATTATATTATATTTTGGGCTCAACTATTGTAAACTTACCGTTACAGATAAAAGAGTATATGGAAAAATAAGTTTTGGATTAAGGGTTGATTTACCTTTTGATAAAATTTCATCTATCGGTAGCGGTTTTTTAAATAGTTTGGTTATTTCAACTTCTTCGAATAAAATACATTTTTGGTTACTCAAAAACAGAAAAGAAGTTTATGAAGTTATAAATGACATTTTAATTGAAAGACAAAGTAAAACTACAGAAACAATAATTATGCAAGAAACACCTCTAAGTAATGCAGACGAATTAAAGAAGTATAAAGACTTACTTGATAGTGGTGCAATAACACAAGATGAATATGAAGCAAAAAAGAAACAATTATTAGGATTATAATTTTAAAATTTTGGGGAGGAAAAAAGTTATGAAAAGAATTATATCGTTATTATTAGCAATACTTACTGTTTGCACACTTACTCTTAGTATGAGCGGTTGCGGCGGTGCTTCAAAATCTGACATTGTCGGTGTTTGGAATTATGTAGGAGAAAATGATACATGGACATATACATTTGAAGTTGGGCAATTATATTTGTATATTTACGAAGATGGCACAGGAAATTGGTACGGTAAACGACAATACAGTAAAGATGAAGCATATCATATGAATGGTTTTGAATGGGAAATAGAAGGCGAATATTTTGTTAAAGGTTCAACAAAATATACAATAGATGGCAACTCTTTATATGACAACCAAGGTAAACTTGCCTTTACTAAAGTAAGTAATGATACAAGTGTAGATATAGAAATAACTGTAAATTAGTAAAAATTTGGGAGCGGCTCTAAAACCGCTCCCTTTTAGTTTTCCAATAGTGAAATGTATTTGTAAATTGTTGTTCTGCTCATATCGCTCAACATAAAGTAAACCTAACGGTTTATAAATTATTTTGTAAAACAAAATA
>JAZQWD010000100.1:0-14869 GCA_045632165.1 Acutalibacteraceae bacterium
AAATTTTTACCGCCGTTTTGCGAAAACTGCTCCGCGAGTTCAACCAAAATAAGCAAATTATTTTTACGGTTTTCGCCGTCGTCAAAAGCTGAAATTATATTTAAAAATTCAGTCTCAATAAACAACTTTGTAATTAAATCAGGCAGTTTAAGTGATACGGCATATAAACGGAATTTTTCTAGTTTTTCAATGAAATCAACCGCTTTGGGATTGTGGTCGTTCTTGGCTTTTAAAATTGCGGAATATAGATGACCTTCTTTTTTATTTGCACGAATTTCGGCAATATCATCAGTCGAAAATGCAAAAATCGGTGAAAATAAAAGTGTTAACAGTTCAATATCGGAATCGGGATTATCTATAACTCGCAAAAGTGAAAGCATGGTAGAAATCTCACGGTTATCAGCATAAGAATCGAGCGAAAGGTCAACAGGGATTCCCTGCTCTCTTAACTCATTAATAATATACGGTGCATTTGTTAAAGCACGTAAAAGTATTGTAAAGTCGCCATATTTTGCTTTTCGTAGTGTGTTGTCGCTTTCTTTGATTACTTCGCCTTCTGCCATAACCTCACGGATATATTCGGCAATTCTTCTTGCTTCTAAAACCCAGGTTTTATCTTCACAGTCTTTACAGTCAATAATAGAATAATTAACTGCAGGTGAATTGACGTCGGGGTATTTTGCAGTAGGTATTAGTCGTTCTTCCCCGTCGTAATTTATACTGCCCGTTTTATCGGTCATAAACATTTCAAAGAAATAGTTTATAAAGTCACAAACCTCGGCTTTGGTGCGGAAGTTATTGGCCAAAATAATTTTTTGCGCCATTGTTTCATCGGCTTCAATTATTGGAATATACCTTTGTTTTTTAGATAAAAAGTTTTCGGGATTAGCGCCGCGGAAAGCATAAATACTTTGCTTAACGTCACCAACTACAAATAATTTTTGCTCAAAATTAGAAAGTACGCGGAATAAATAATCTTGCAAATTATTTGTGTCTTGGTATTCGTCAACCATTACCTCTTTATATTGTTCTAAAAGCTCTTTACCGTCTTCACTTACAACTATATCACCGCTTTCATCTTCGCGGCATAATAATTTAAGGGCAAGGTGTTCAATATTATGAAAGGTAAATAAGTTTTGATTATTATATTCATCATAAATTGCAGTATCTAGCTCACTTAAAATATCAATAAATATCTTAACACAGGGATAAAGATGCTTAAATTGCTGATTAATATAGTTAAAATCAGCGTAGAATAGCTTTGAAAGTGATGGCAAGGTTTTTTCCTTAAAGATTTTAAACGCTTCTTTAAGGGCTTTAACCTCGCGATATTCACCAATGCCGCCACGTGCTTGCGGAAGTGATGTAACTTCAAATGAGTTCAAACGGTTGTAAAATACGTTCCAATCGCGAGTTTCGGCACTATCTAGCAACTTGGCTACCTCAACTGCAAACAACTCAACGGATGGCAAAAACTTATCTGCTATGGTAGGTACATGTGTAATATAATCAACTAAATTAGCAATAATTTTTTGCATTGTTTTAACGGTTTCTTCGGCTTTGTCAAAGCAATAATTGTACCAAATATTATCGCTTGTAAATTCACCGTTATTATACGAAATTAGTATCTCATCAAACCATTTTTTCGGGTATGGAAGTTGGCGTGAAAATTCGTAAACCTTTAAAAGTAATTCGGCTAGGTTTTTTTCATCGTATTCCCCGCCTACTAAATCAACAAGCTTCAAAAAATCTTTATCTCCGCTTGCGATATAGCGGTTAAGAATACCATAAACTACACGTTCGTTTATTTCGTTAAGCGATGCATTATCACTTATTTTAAAGTCGGGCGCTATTGAAAGCTTATCAAAGTTTTCACGTACTAGGTCGATGCAAAAGGAGTCAATAGTGCAAATTTTTGCATTGTTAAGTAGGTGCTTTTGGCGTAAAAGCTTGATAGAGCTAGAATTATTTCGACATTCTTCATCAATACGCTTTTCAATACGTGAACGCATTTCGGCTGCAGCGGCATTAGTAAAGGTAACTATCAAAAGCTCGTCCGCATTAATGTTGCGTTCTTCATTCTTTAGGATATTTATTACCCTTTCAACCAAAACTGCGGTTTTACCCGAACCTGCGGCGGCAGAAACAAGAATATTACCACGGCGGTTGATTGCTAATTTTTGTTCTTCAGTGGGTTTAAATGCCATCTATTTCTGCCTCCTTCATTTTTTCTAAAACCTCATTGTTTTTAAAATCGGGTACTTCAAAAATTTTATCATCGGTAATATTGCAAATTGCCTTGTAATCACAATATTTACAAGCGGGGGTTTCCCTACCGTCGATAGGTGAAATTGCAATATCCCCTGCCGAAATTAGATTACCTGTTTTACTCATAAGCTTTTCGATATAATCAAAAATTTCAGAAAATCCGTTTTCTTCAATGTACGAACTTGAACGAGCCGAAATCGTACCATCTTTTTTGAAAATAAGAGGTGGTACAAATTCGCCCAAATTTTCTTTTTCCATAGCGCGATTAAGCTTTTCGTCTGCTTTTAAAAGACCATTCATTGCGAGACCTTCGGCTTTTACGTCACGGCGGGCAGGCATATATAAAATTGCGGCGGCGTCACTGTCGGGCATACCCTGTGCACGTGTAATTGCGTAAAGGTAAATAAGCATTTGCATATTAAGTCCGTACAGCACGTCGGGAAGTTTAAAACTTTTTGTACCTGTTTTGTAGTCGACAATACGGATATAATCGCCCCATTTATCAACTCGGTCAATACTGCCGTTTATATTGATTGTACCTTTATCATAATGGAATTCAACCTTAATACCGTCATTAAAACCGATTTTAAACTCACAAGCTGTTGGCTTGAATTTACTTTGTCGGAAGTCGGCGGCAATATGATGAACAACCTCTTTTAATGAACGGGAAATACGGCTTATTAAGAATTCAAAGCGTTCGTCACGGATATTATCAAAACCGTTCACAAGACCTAAATATTCTTCAATATAGCCGTCGGTAAGCTTGTCTAGTTCTTCATTGTTTAACTCTGCAATTTTTTCTTTATAATCGGTTATAATGCGCTCTAAAACGTGGTGAGAAATGTTACCGCGTTGCAAAACGTTAAATTCGGCCGCTTGAAGTTTTTCAGTACGTAAACCGTACTTGCAAAAATACGAAAAACGGCAACGGTTTACCGTATCAATTTTAGTAGCGGAAAGATTAATGCGGTTTCCAAAAAGCTTTTCGGCATTTTCAGGCGATATACTGTTTAAATCTTTATTTACTGCTGAAAGAATTTTTTCGTAACGTTCTTTATCTTCTAATGCATTCGACAAAGTGGTAACCACGTTGCTATCGTTAAAACGACGGCAAAGCTCTGAAAATACTGCCGATTGAGTTTCGGGTAAAGCATTATTAAGTGAACTGTCCGGTTCTATACATTTATTGGGATTAAGGTTTTCGCATATTGTTGTAACAAAAGGCGATGGCATAAGTTCTTCACCCTTTGTGTTTTTAGATGCGTAGGTTATAAAAACCTGTTCACTTGCACAGCAAACGTTAGAATATACAAGATAGTTTTCATCTATTGCGGCAGTAATTGCATTGTCTGAAATTTTAATATCAAGTTCAATAAGCTTTTTGCGGTCATTAAGTGCTAAAAGACCTCCTACTGATGAATTTACAGGAAAAACACCTTGGTTTGCGCCTAAAATAAATGCAATCTTCGGTTGAGCAGGTTGAATTCGGTCGGCCGAGCCAAATGATACTTCATCAATAAATTGCGGAATTGCACCAACAGTTTCAATAGAAAGTGCAAGTGTTAATGCCTCGTGGAATTCAGCTTTGGTGAGTGATTTTTCTCCAAATGTATTTGTGAGTGAGTCTAAAACCGTCATAAATTGGCTATAACCTTGTTTTAGGACGTCGGGTGAAATATCACTTCCCATTTCTTCAAAGCGCTTACAAAGCGATATAAGAACCTTTTTGGCGTTACAACTTTCTAAAAGGTTTACAATAGCGTTTGACATTTGCTTTGCATCACCTTTAAAGCTGTTTTTAAAGCTTACAATCGGTTCAATAGCGGCAATACGCAAACGGTTAATTTCCTTCAGCTTTGTAAATTCAATATCGGTCATTTCATCAATACCGAAGCCGCGGGGATCCATTGCCCATTCTTCTGTCCAACTTTTGCCATTAATATTCCATAAATAAGCGTAATTTTCAAGTAAAGAAATATCATCGGTTTTAAGTGTTGAAAAACCGCATTTATGAAAGCGTAAAATATTTTCAGTCGAAAAATCAAGTGCCGAAATTGCCGCGTCAACCGCAAAGCAAAATGGTAAAGTATTTAATCCAACTCTCTTATCAAAAAAGCAGGAAATTCCGTTTTTACGGCAAACGTATTCGATTGCGGTTTGATATCTATCGGTATCACGTGCTATAATTACGAAATCTTTAAAACGATAGCCTTTTTCTCGGATAAGTCGGCGAATATTACGTGCCGCAAATTCCGCTTCATCAAATGTGGTTTCACATTTGCAAACTGTTACACATTCATTTAAATCGGCGGTTACGTTATTGCCTGCCATAAGGCGTTCAAGGTTGGAAAGTGATTCATTATTATACTTTGATTTGTTTAAAATAATCGGTTCGCAAATTTCAACTTTATTTTTTTTGGCAATAGCTTCGATTTTTAAGATGTTTTGACGTAAATTTGAATAAACGTCAAATTCGCGGTTGTTTTCGGTATCGTTATTAATTGCAAAATAAAGATCGTTTGCTTGGTTAAAAATACGGTCTATAATTTTAAATTGCTGACCTGTAAATGCTTTGAAAGAATCAAAAAATACGGTTTTGTTTTCAAAGTATTTTAATGTTTCAAGGTCGCGGTAAACCTTTGTTAGCGTGTCCACAGGGTCGATAAATTTTTCACCAAGTTCTGCATCAAAACCTTCATAAATTAATGCAAGGTCATATAGCTTGTTTTTTAGGGTTATTCGGTCAGTTTTATCTGCCGCTTCACGTATTTCATTCACAGTAACTGCATTAACCTTGAATTCACCTATTGTATCAAGAATAGTTTTTGAAAAATTAAATGAATGGGCATATTTTCCCCATACTTTAAGTTCGCTTTGTAGCGCTGAAAGTGTGCGATTCATAAGAATGATTTTATCACTGTCAGACAAAATTTTACCGCATTTACCACCAACAGTATCCGAAATTTTGTCATAAAGACGTGTGAAGCTTAGAACCTCAATATTTGAAGCGTTATTATCACCGAGTAACTTTAAAATTGCACGTTCTGTTTGAAAAGAAAACTGTTCAGGCACTATTAGTACAATTTGTTTACCGTTTTCGTATTCTTTTTTAACAATATTTAAGATTTCGGTCGTTTTACCGCTTGCAGGCAAGCCAAAAATAAATTTTAACAAAGCGTTCTCCCCTTTCGAGAAAAATAATACCATATTAATTGTCCCAAATTTGTCACATTAAAATAATAAGGTTTAAAATTATAATCAAAATAACCGACGGTACACCTAAAATGGTGGGCGCAATAACGGTTATAGGATTAATTGCTATAAATAATCCTGTATAACCTTTGGTAAAATAAAGAATAAATAGTGTAGTTACGCCAATAAAAGCATTAAACAATAAAAATTTAAGCGGTTTTTGGCTTCTAAAGGCCAATACTAAGTTAATAACAGTAATTAAACTTAAAAATACATATTTTAAAATTAACAAAAAAATCACCCAATATAATTGTAATGATTTTTTTAAAAAATAATACTTAATTTGAAAATGCCGCCCCAATTTGGGGCGGCTTAAATAGATTTATTTATTATCGGTGGAATTTTCTTCGCCAACTATTGTGTAATCATCAAAATCAAGTTCATCGATTAAGGGGATATTATGTGCACCACCTAATTTTTGGATAGCCATTACGATTATAAAGATGATTAATAAAACAAGACAGATTGCCGCAATTATCAATGAGATGATTAAAACCTTACCGCTAGTGGAAAGCGATGCAAAGCGAGATGCAAAGTTGTCGGGTGCGGGTTCATTGTTAATGGTCGGAACGTCAATGAGGTGTATATCAGGGAAACGCTGAATGCTGCCTTCCTTACTGTCGTATCTGTAAAGACCAAAATTGCCGTTTACAAAGCAATAAGCATAAGCAAAATCGGCCATTTGTGCGCTAGAATCCATATAAACTTTTACTGAATAATCACTTATTTGAGTATAGGTGGAATAATATTTATCTGGCATTGTAACGCCTTCAGGGAATTCCGCAAAAATGTAAAGTAAATCGTTTGCTGTAATATACTTTAAGGCTTCGAAGGTAGAAAGCTCGGTGTTATATGTGTAAGGTGAAATTTGAGTAGAGCCAACTTCACGTAAATAATAAACGGTATAAGCGTTGTCTTTATCGCGAAGTACGGGCACCTGCTTGCCGTTATATTCTGTGGTGGAAAGTGTAAATCCCTTTAAATATGCGGTTTCGGGTATTGTTGTAATTATTTCATAATCTTTGCCCGAAATTACGGTTTGATAAGGATTTTCGGGTGTTGGTGGAGTGACAACAGGAGGTTCTGCAGTTGCACCCTGTTCTCTTCTTGTAACAACAACAGTATATATTTTTTGACTGCCATCTTGTGCGGTAACGGTAATCTTAATTGTGTTAGCACCAACGTTTAAGTTTGTGGGGTTTGTGGAAAGCGCAACCTTTGCTTTAGCATCACTTGTTTTGGCATAAAGTGTAATATTTGCGACTTCGTATGGTACACTTACAGTGTAGTTAATTCTGTTTGCATTGAATGCCGGTGATAAAGTACCGTTGCTTAAAGTAAGTGATGAAAGGTTAGCGTTATTGGGTAATGCAACGTCTTTGATAGTTAATGTGGCACTTGCACCTTTAACAGGTTTTAAATTGTTAAAATCTATGCCCGCATATTCACAATCCACAACCTTGATTGCGGCACCGCCAACGGCTATCGAAGTAAATGTAAACTGCTTTGTATATTTTTTATCACCCGATGGCGATTCAACAACTTTGATAGTACCTGCAGCTGCGCCGCCGTCATAATTTAATTTTTCAGCATCATAAACAAGCTTGTAACCAAGACTATACATTTCTTCATCAGTATTAATTGTAACGGTAACAACTACCTTATCGCCAATGGTAATAGTGTTTTGACTGAATGCAAGAATTGTACCGGCGGCTGATGCATTAAATGTAAAAAATGAAGCAATTAATAAAATTGTAACAAAAATTGAAATTAGTTTTTTCATTATAACATCCTCTTTATTCAAGTACGATTAACCCTAATAAGTGAAGGCGAATTGCTGCTAAATCAGATAACGTGATAGCGTTATCTGTATTGCAATCTGCTGCAGTGAAATTGTCACCGCTTAGGGTAATAAGTTCAAGTAAATGTAATCTTACGGCAGCTAAATCTGACAAGGTAATAGCACCGTCACCGTTAGCATCACCCTTTACAATAACAGGTGCTGGTGGTGTGGGTGGTGTAATATCATCAGGATTTTCAGGTTCATCGCCGTTTCCTTCACCGTTTGGATCATCAGGGTCTGGTGTTGTACCATCTTCCCCGTTGTTTTCGCCATTTCCGTCATCATCAGGTGGTGGCGGCGGTGTTGGTTTTTCGGTAGTAAGCGTAAGTACACAATCGGCTAATGTGTTTGCGTTAATTACGTAATCATTTGTGTAACCTGTTGCCGATTGCACTGTTATTACAACTTTATTATCACCTTTTGTAAGATTAAAAGTCATATCGCTTATGATTTTTGCGGTTTCAGGTACGTTTATGTAAACGGTAGTGTCGCTCTCGATTTGAAGCGCATAACTGTAAACGTAACGCGAAAATGTAGGTGTAAGACCCTCAACCTCGATTGTGTTAATATAATAATTATTTTGATTAGCATTTTTGATAGGGGCTATTGTGGGGTTTTCGGGTAAAGTATTGTCCAAATATACGGGAATTCTAAACGTTAAATAGGTTGTAGTATTATCAGCATACATTTTACGCAAGAACGATGCGGTCGAAACTTGATCGGCAACGTTTTGCGCGTATTGATGATTAATCTTTGATGGGTCTAAAATATTGTAGTTTTTATAAAAATAAGTATCTTGGTTATAGTATGGATTATTGGGGTTACGATTAACGTAACCATCTGCATACTTTTTAGCACCGCCGATAATTGCGGCTGAACGGGTTGTCCAACCTGCATCGTAAGCATATTTAGCGCCTTTTAAAAGCTTATCGGCTTCGGTTGTGCCGCTTACACCAAAGTTGAAATAATTATATACTGTAACTATCGTATGAGTTGGAAGTGTGTTACTTTCGGTTGCTACAGTACCTAAAGTGACATTATATTTCACGCCATGCGCAAATTGTGACCCCTGACTTCCCTGCTCTTGAATGATTGTTGAAGCAAGTATATAAGGGTTAACGCCCGATTGTTTAGCAGCTTCCATAATAACGTATGCAAAGTCGCCACCGTAAAGTAAATCGTTAGGGTCGGCGTAATTATTTGCTAAAAATCTTCCCTTTAATAATTCGCGTAGCCCGACAATAGACTGTGAATTAGCGTCATAGCTTTGCTTCATAAAAATATAAGCGTCGTTTGAATTTAAGAAGTTGCGTGGGTCCATATAATATGCAATAACCTCACGCGATGCACCATACCAACGACCATCGGTTACAGCGTATGTGTTATTGTTCCAGTTATAAGCACCGCTTTCCATTGAGCGCCAAGAATAATATTGGTTTTCAACCAATTTTCTTGGGAAAACGTTTTCAAGCGCAATGGCTTTTTGGTATGTAATTGAAATTTGGTCTGCGGTAAATATCCAATTAGGGTATTTTTCGTGAAGCGCCGTTAAATATGAGTGATAATTTTCGGGAAATTCTGCTAACTGTTCTTCAAAGGGTTTAACAACAATTTCTTCCTCTTCATCAGGATTGGGAGGTGTAATTGTATGTGTGGTAACTGTTATCATATCCTCTCGAACGTAGCCGGTGTAAGAATTATAGGTAACGTTATACCAAATATATGTTTTTTGTGTGGCAGGGTTAACTTCTCCATCAATATCGTTTTCACTACCATTGACCGAAACCGAGGTGCCGTCATTTAATAAATAAACTTTATTAGAACCTGTTTTTCTACTGGGTTTAGAACGCATATTAACACCAACTTTGTTAGTGCCTGGTTCGGTAATAACGCCAATGGTAATAGTAATGGTCTCTTGTTTTTCGCCATCTTCAGGTGTTGCCTCAGTATTTGTAACCGTGTTGGTTTGATTGTTGTCGGTTTCCTCAGCTATAACTGTTATTGTGTTTGATGACATTGAAAAAACAATTAATGCCGAAATTAAAACCGATAGCAGTTTTTTAAACAACGGTACAGCACCTCCATTAAACAAAATTATCACAAATATATTATATAATAAAAATATAATATTGTCAATTATATAAAAAAGAACGGAGTTACTAATTTTTAGCAGCTCCGTTTTAAAAATTATATTTTTCTTGCTTCTAAATAAAAGCGTTTGTCCTCTGCGTGACCCATTGAGAAGGTTTTGCGAGGTAATGCACCGTCTTGCTTTACTGCATCAAAAAGCTCATCCTTTTGCATACCACTAAAGATAAAACCAACGGTATTTTCGGCCTTACAAAGCTTATAAACAACATCTTCACCGTGAATATAGTCGGTTTCACCCTGTGGGTTTTCATCAAGGTATTTTTGTAAAGTAGCAATAGCAAGCTTGCCTGTGGGTTTTATTGAAATTTCGCGAACTGTGTCGCCGTAAACACAGGTGAATTTTTGCGCATCTTCGCCGTGATATTCACCGCCGGTTTTTTCTATAAAATCATTAACAAGTGCTTCGGGGTTAACGTCAAAAATAACGCGGTAAATAGGCTCAAACTGTAATGATTCATCGTGAATATTTACGATTTCAACCAAAGCATATTTTGCATTTTCGGTTTTATTTATTGCATAACATTCCTTCGCGGTTGCAAGTGAATGGTTGCCGTCACCAACTGCAAAAAGCATTTTATCATCATCGTTTTCGATAAGCTTTTCAAGATAAACACTAATATATTCAGCTTCTTCACCTTTAACTGCAAAACCTTTAATGCTACCGCTGTTTTGCATAAGAGAAAAATCATAAAGCTTTTGTAAGCTTTCTGTTTTATTTGCTAAAGGTTCAATAACGGTTTTGTTTTTATCGTCAATTAAAAGCATAACGTGGGGCATTTCAAGAGGAGCATCACGACGTATTTGAACGCGAGGCGGAATTCTTTCTAATACGGTTGCTTCGGTTGCTCTTATAATTGCTTTTTCGCCCTTTATGTACGAGTAATCGTCTAAATTAATAAGCCCAACGATACCGCGTCTGATTTGACCGTTTTTAAGGGTTCTTTCAACGTATACATAAGTATCTTCAACTACATCGAAAACCCCATTATTAACGTATTTTTGCATATTTTCATTAATGTTTATAATTGCTTTTGAATTATCCTTTGAAAGATAAACTTCGGGCAAAATAATGTTAAGTGCAGAGGGAGTATCACCTACTGTTTCTTTAACTTCAGCCCAATAGCTCGGCTCGGATGTGTACTGGTCACACGCGATAACCGACCATTTTTCAAAATTATCTTTTGGTAATAGAACATTTGCAGTAAAAAAGTGTTTGTCCATAATATTCACCTTCAAAAAATTTTGCCGTCACACAAGTGACAGCAATTTTTTATTTATAATAAGAAATTTCAACAGCCAAAACGTAATCATCCTCTAAATCAACAAAAACACGGATTTTATTGCGGCGGTCTGCTTTTGAAATAAAGTAATCAAAATAATAAGTTGTTTCGGTTGTAGCATAAAAATGCGAGGGTGTGCCAAGTGTTGTAATAACGTCTGTAACAGTTGAATAATTATCAATACCGTTAACGTTGAAATGAACGATATTGCGTGTATTCAAACTGTTTTCTAAACGAATTTTGGCAATATTACATTTATTTAATCTTGTTGATGAATTTGAAGAATTGTAAAACAAAGCATTAAAAGAAGAATTTGCGTCCGCAAACTTAAGCGTTATTGTTTCTTTAGCGAAAATATAAGAATTAGAGTCATATTCGCTACCCTCTTGAATAACAAATTCCTTTTCTGCTAATTTTTCAATTGTTGTTGGAACGGTTAGCTTTTTGTCGTTGTAGGTTACGTCAAATTTAAATTTTTTTCCTAGGTAAATATTTGAATAATTTTCTTCATCAAAAAGACTAATATCAAAATAATTAGCCATTTTTTTATCAAGCGAAACAATATCAGGTAATTCGTTGTAAGAATTTGTGTTTTCCGCTTTATCACCGTTAGATAAATCAATATTACTTTCGGGTGCTACAGTACAAGAACAAAGTCCGCAAAGTAATATAATGCTTAATATTGCGGATAAAATTTTATTAAATTTCATTTAAACATTCTCCATATATTTTATATATCTATTTTATTAGAATAATACTAAAAAGTCAACCCGAATTTACCTTTATTATACTAAATTTTTCGACAAAAAGGCAGATATTTCACTTGTTACACGCTCGGTTTCGATAAGATAACTAAGTCCATGGTCGGCTTCTTTTACAAAAATGCCATATCCGTACTCTCCTGCTGCTTTGAGTGCTTCACGACTCATTTCTACAGGTACAAAATTATCTTTTTCACCATGTATAAATACAATGGGGATTTTATTGTTTTTAAGCGCATCAACAGTGATTTCATAAATTGAAAAATGACCGAAAATACGTGTCATGACATTCAAAAACGGCATATAAAATTTTGCGTTAATTTTAAATTTGTCATAACCTACTTTACGAATAATAGCTTCCGGAGAAGTAAAACCGCAATCTGCAATAACACATTTAACGTTTTTAGGAAGCCCGCGCTTTAATGCAAATGCAACTGTACTACCACCCATTGAAACACCGCTTAAAACGATAGATTTAGGATTATATTTTTTGTTTATAAATTCTGCCCAATCACGTACGTCAAAAGATTCCTTAACACCAAATGTTATAAGTCGACCTTCGCTTTTGCCGTGACTTCTTTGGTCTATCATTAAAACGTTAAAACCATAATCGTAGTAAAATTTTAAAGCACCGCTAAAATCGTGCTTTCCGTTTGAACGATATCCGTGCACTAAGATAACTGTTTTATCGGAATTATGTGTGTAATATCTACCGTAAAGCTTTAACCCGTCAAATGATAATATATTAACTTCTTCAAAAGGTTGATTGTCAATAAACTCTATACCCGGACGTAGTTTTTCAATAAAGGGTTTTAAATAATTTGAACTTTCAACATCGCCTATGTTAGCATCGGTTTTACGCACAAATGCCATACTGAAAAAGATAAACAAAAGTAAAATAAATAAAATTAAAAACAAAATTAAAACAAATAATAACCACATAATAATCACCAATAATATAATACCACAAATTAGCAAAAAGTACACAAACAAATTAAAAAACCGCAGTTTTAAACTGCGGTTTATATTTTACTTTATACGATTATAGTCTCTTTCATCACTTGGGAAAGAAATTGTTAGTTTATCTTTTGAAGATTTAAAAGTGTAATCTACTTCTATATAGTCGGGGTCACCATCCCACATAATCAAAAGCTTATCACCTTCAAATTTATAAATGCCGGATTCATATAATGCATCATCAAGTGTTGAAACACAATTATTAATAAAATTATCATCGTATTCATCTGAAAGTGAGTTTTTCAAAGCATTTTCAACTTCTAAAGGACTAACACTTACACGATAGCTGTTATCGTTACCAAAGTCGGTTTTAACGTTTATTAAAATTTCGCCATCAAGTATAATGTCATACTCAGCGAGAAGCTCACATGCATTAACCTGTGATTTCCACTGACCGATAATCGCAGTAATAGGGATTTTATTTTCTACAGGTTTTGAAGGCGTGCTGTTTTGCGGTTTATTATCTTCAGGTTTGTTATCAACCGGCTTGTCTTCTTCGGGCTTACTTTCGGTAGTAGTTTTATCCTCGCTTGGTGTAGAAACAGTCGGCTTTGAAGTATCATTCGGCGTACTGTTTTGATTTTCTTTGTCGTTACCACAGGCCGTAACCGTAAACGCAAGTAATACTGCAAGTGTTAAAGTAAATAACTTATTTATCAATTTCATAAATTTCCACTTCCTTTGTTGTTTTAAAGTGTGTTATAATTATAACCACATTAAAATGTAAAGTCAATTACAAAATAATTACATTTTTTTACAAAATATTTCAAACTCTACGGATGGTTTGTTTTAAAAAAAATAGATTTTCCTTTATAATTTTTTTGAAAGGAGTGCAAAAATATATGGATACTAAAAAAATAGGTGGATTTATAGCCGAAAGGCGTAAAGCATTAGGTATGACACAATTAGAGCTTGCGAACAAATTAAGCATTACTGACCGTGCGGTTTCAAAATGGGAAAATGGTAGAGGTATGCCTGATATATCGTTAATTAAGCCGTTATGCGATGAACTGGATATAACCGTTAATGACCTTTTAAGCGGCGAAAAGCTTGAGGAAGGCCAAATTGAGGCAAAATCCGAAGAAAATATTATAAGCACATTACAGCTTTCAAAGAAAAAGCAAAGAAATTATAAAAAAATTATAACTGCAGCTATAATAGTAACATTTTTACCGTTTATTATTTTGTTTTCGTTTTTTTGTATTGATATATACCGTATGAAAAATAATGAGTCGGTATTTTTTAGTACGTGGGGTTATAGCTATGCCCCACCGATTGATTTAAATTCAGAAAAAATCGAAATTGCTATTGAAAAATTTATCGCTGATATAAACGATGCTGATTATACACATTATAATAATGAAAAATATTTTGCAGAATCACATATATATCTAATTGAAGAAACACATGCAAAGCAAGAATACAACGTTTATGCCTGGGTTTTATGTGAAAGTTATTATCTTGATGAAAGTGGCAAGGTAAATGAAGGCAGCGGTTTTTCTTGTCCGTATAAATTCATTGTTAAGCGAAACGATGAAATTTACAGCGTTTCTGATGCAATTACACCTCGAGACGGCAGTTACTATCCTAAGGATATGAAGCGTATATTCCCCTATTATGTTCGATTGGAAATGGATGAAGTTCACCAAAACGGAACCTATGAAAGAGTTAAACTTGAAATTGATGAGCGCATAAATGAATATTATAATTTGAAATGAATTTAGTTATATTTTATAAGAAAACAAAAACCGCAACTTATTTCTAAGTTGCGGTTTTTGCTGGCGGAGTAGGAGAGACTTGAACTCTCGCACCGGGGTTTAGCCGGCCTACGCCCTTAGCAGGGGCGCCTCGTCACCAACTTGAGTACTACTCCAAATTGCTAAACGTTTTTAAAACGTTATTAAATTGTTTTATTGAAGTTGTCTCCTCGGCCACGGCCCTCTTGCGGTTTCCGAAGACTCGATACTGCCGTATCTCGCTTTTCGACCGCTACGCCATTTAATACTCGCTGTATCTGCCACCGGCAGCGCTCGTATTAAAAGCCCGTCACCAACTTGAGTACTACTCCAAATTGCTAAACGCTGTATAACACGTTATTAAATAAAAATGGCGGAGAGGAAGGGATTCGAACCCTTGTGGCTTGCGCCAAACGGTTTTCAAGACCGCCTCGTTATGACCGCTTCGATACCTCTCCGTGTGCAAAAGCCATTGTAACATAAACAAAATAAATTGTCAACAAAAATTTTATTTATTTTTTGAAAAAATTTACTTGACAATAGCCTATAAGTGTGGTATTA
>JAZQWD010000101.1:0-3987 GCA_045632165.1 Acutalibacteraceae bacterium
CTTGATACATATTGTAATAAAATACGTACCGTTTTTGCTATAATCGTAATTTTTTAATCGGTTAGGTTTTCTTTCGGTAAATTCCATTTTAAATCACCAAATTAATTTTAACATAAAAGCGATAAAAGAACAAATCTTTTATCCCTTTTTGTATTACTTATTAATTTTTTCGTTAATTTTTTCGGCTGCTTCTTTAAGGAAAACGTTATCATAAAGTTCAAACGAGCCGTTATCAACTGCTTTTGCCAAATCAACGTCGATAGGCATTTTACCGAGTAAATCAAGACCTAATTCTTCAGCAATACCCTCGCTGCCGCTACCGAAAATCTTAAATTCCTTTTTACATTCGGGGCAAATAACACTGCTCATATTTTCAACAATGCCCAAAACGGGAATATTCATCATATTTGCCATGTTGTATGCCTTTTTAACAATCATCGAAACCAAATCTTGAGGTGAGGTAACGATAACTGCGCCATCAAGCGGTAAGCTTTGGAAAACAGTAAGCGGAACGTCGCCTGTACCTGGGGGACAGTCAACAAACAAATAATCAAGGTCACCCCAAACTACGTCGTGCCAGAACTGCTTAACCGCGCCCGCAATAACAGGACCGCGCCACAAAACAGGTGCTTCTTTGTCTTCTAAAAGAAGGTTAATAGACATAATTTTAATGCCGTTTTTGGTTTCGGCGGGTAAAATACCAATTTCGTTTTGGTAAACCTTTGAATTAATACCGAAAGATTTTGGAATAGACGGACCTGTAATGTCGGCATCTAAAATACCAACCTTATAACCCATTTTGCTCATAAGCACTGCAAGAGATGAGGTAACCATTGATTTACCAACACCGCCCTTACCGCTTACAACACCGATAACGTGCTTAATGTTATTATATTCGCCTGTGGGCTCTAATAAGCTTTGGGGCTCCCCACGTGAGCTGCAGCTTTGACCGCAGCTACTGCAATTACCGCTGCAGCCCGAAGTTTTTTCTTCACTCATTTTTAAAATCTCCTATCAAAAAAATCACTTCTTAGATTATACTACCCAAAAATCTAAAAATCAACCGATTTTATTGATTATTTAAATAATCATATTCTTTTGCTATTGTTGCCCACGTTACAGGACCCACCGCGCCAGATATTTCTAAACCAAAAAGCCGTTGAAACGTTCTTACCGCCTCATCGGTTTGGTCGCCAAAATATCCCGTTACGGGTAGTGTCGGCAGTTCGGGTATAATTTGCCCTAAAAAACCTAAATATGTTTGCAGGTCGCGGACATTATCGCCCCTTTGTCCTTTGGTTAAGAAATAACCTGGGTATAATTTCGCATTACTTCCCGAATAACCCGCGGGTAGCGCGGCAACCGTTTGGGTATAGGCATTTTGTATTGCATTCCAAGTAGCGGTATCTACAATTCCGTTAACAGGAAGACCGTAAAACCGCTGAAAGCGTTCTACCGCCTGTACGGTTTCAGGTCCATAGTAACCGCTTCGCGCAACAGGGGCTAAAGCCCCGTTAAAATAAGCAAGTACCGCTAAATAATACTGCAAAGTTGTAACGGGAATACCGCTTATTCCCTCGCTTAATTCACCAACAAAGGGTACTGCCGCCTCGCTTATGGTAACACCCTCGCCGCTGAGCTCGGCAAGACCCTTAACACCGTTGTAATACTGCTTAATTCTATACCAAGTTGATTTATCAACCTCGCCCGTGACCTTTAAATTAAATACTTCTTGAAATTTTCGTACTGCGTCTTGTGTCCCTACACCGAAAACACCCTCGGGGTCGGTTATTTTTGGTATAGCGGGGTAATTATTAGAAATTCGGTTAAGCTGGGTTTGAATAACGTCAACGTTATTCCCCGCATCACCAAGCCGTAACGGTACACCGGGGTAGGTTTCAACGTTGTCGCTTATGGGCGCGTTTTCCACAATACCAATGTTGTTGCCGTAATAATTTTGCAAAATCGCAAAGGGTGAAAGTCCGCTTTCGGCAAGCGACACCGTACCCCATTGTGATAAACCGTCACAGGTTGAAGTTGTGCCGTTGCAAAAGGCGGTAAACAGGGGTTGAATTTCGCCTTGGCGCACTACATAATCGTTAAAAATTTCATCTACTATAAGCGAAATATTTTCAAAAACCTCGCGGTCCTTTACAAACGCTTGGTCAAACTGTGTGGTGTTGGTAATATCAAAATCATACCCGCGCGATGGGTACCATTCGGTGTAAATACGGTTTAGCGCATAAGAAATTATGGCGTAAATATTAGCGCGTAGGGCGTTTTCGGGCCAAGTGGGGTAAATTTCGGATGATGCCACGTTTTTAACGTAATCAACAAATGGCAAAGTAACGTTTTCAGCGTTAGAATCAGGTGTGCCTAGGTGTACCGTAATATTTTCGGGTATAACGGGGTACAAAATTTCAGCCATTAAATCACCTTACAAATTGTATTTTTGCCCTTCATCAAAAATTTGCGGTTCGTTGCCCGTTTGATCGGCATCAATTATTAAATCAGACCGCTGAATCGAGGTTATACCGCTGAAAACAGGTATATTAAGGTGTATGTTTTTTAAAAATCCGTCCGATTCGACAAGCATATTATAAACAGCGTAAGGTCTTTGTGATAAGTCGGGCGCCATTGATAAATTTTTATCGGGTGTGGGAAGTGAAAACACCTTTGTTTTACCGCTATTATCGGTTAAATCGGTGTCGATAACCTGCATATCCTCATATTCACCGCTAAAAATCGTTACCTTTGCATTTTCTACGGGGTAAAGTGAGTTAAAGGAAGTCACCATACCTAAAAGCCGTCCGTTTTGTTCGTTTTCGGGCGGTGGTGCAATAGGTGTGCGTTCGGTAACAATGGGTATAGGTTCGCTGACAACGGGTATTGCTTTGCTAACAGTTTCCGACGGTCGCACCGAGTTGTACATTTTAAGCATTTCGTTTTTGTACTTTTCAAAAAGTTCATTATTCATAAAATCACCCGTATAATTCTATGAAAAAATAGGGTGCAAAATGATAATAGTTGAAAATTTCCAAAAAATGAGTATAATATTAGTATATCCTTTTAAGGTGGTATTAAAAATGATAGTTTTAAATAACGGCACTCTTGAGGTTACAATAAGTAAATTCGGTGCGGAAATCCGCAAGGTTATAAAAGACGGTAAGGACCGTATGTGGTCGGGCAATCCCGAGCATTGGGCAGGTATAGCGCCGCTTTTATTCCCTATTTGCAGCGGTCTTCCCGATGATAAGTATATATACAACGGCGAAACTTACGAAATGCCCAAGCACGGCTTTATAAGAAAGCTTCCGTTCGAGGTTGAAGCCACCGCCGACGACACCGCAACCTTTATGTTTGCATCTAATGAAGAAACCTTAAAAATTTTTCCTTGGAAATTTGAACTTCGCATAAAATACACCCTTATCCGTGAAAAAATTAAGGTTGAATATTTCGTTTTAAACAAGTCGGACGATATAATGTATTATTCAATCGGCTCGCACGAGGGTTACGATTGCCCCGAAGGTATCGAAGCATACGACGTTGTCTTTGAAAAGGAAGAGGTTTTAGAAAATGCCCTTTTAGACGGCGCAGTTTTCTCAGGCGAAACACAACCGATTTTAACAAGTGGCAACGTTTTGCCTTTAAAAGAGGAATATTTTTTGAACGATGCTTTAATTTTCAAAAACGTTCAGTCAAGAAAAGCAAGCTTAGTTAATCGCGCAACAGGTCAAACCACAACCGTTTTATTCCCTGAATGTGAATATCTTTTATTGTGGCACCCCGTAGGCGCCCCCTTTATGTGTATCGAACCGTGGCAGGGTATTTGTTCTACCAAGGGCGATAGCGGCGATATAACCGAAAAAGAAGGCATAATCGCACTCCCTAGCAAAGTTGAAAAAGTACACACACATATAATTGAGTTTAAGTAAAATAAAACCAAGGCGAAATTAATCGTCTTGGTTTTTTAATGCGTATTTTAGG
>JAZQWD010000102.1:0-9066 GCA_045632165.1 Acutalibacteraceae bacterium
AATTAGGTAAAGTAAAAAAAGCAGATTATGTTTTACAATTAGAAGAAATATATTTACCTACAATGTATACTCTTTCTAGAGAATTTGAAAATGTATATAATGATGCAGATTTGCAAAAAAATACATATCGTCATCTGCAACAGCTTGAAGCGTTATATTTATATCGTAAAAGAGATTATTTATAAACCGGTCGCTATTGTTAGTTAGGGTGATTTTGCAATGCTTTTTAAATGGCATAGGTATAAAACAGCAAAATGACCTGCCTTCGGCGGTTGAAAAAAGTGCGTTTTCAAAGCGTGCCATTTGCCCGAGCCCCATGCAAAAGAAATCACCAAGCGGAGCGCAAACTTGGGGGATTTCGGAATTATCCCAATACATTTTTATTATAACGTTTTGTAAAATCTCGGGTGAGCGGTCGTTTAAGGTAAACCAAATTCGCCTTACAACACCTGAATTTTCAATATCGCATAAAACCTTTTCTTCGTTTTTTGAAAAATGCTCCCAAGCGTGACCCTTTGCGCCAAAGTTTTCGGTGGCGGCCTTGCCTTTTTCACCTTTTGGGTTTTCAAAGTTTATCCAACGTGGGGTAGAGTTTATGTGTTTATAAAGCATGAATTTTCACCTTTATATTATTTCTCCAACCGCAAAATCTTTTGCGCAGTCGGTAATTTTTACGTTCAAAAGCTCTCCAGTATAGGCAATATCGCTTTTAACCTTGACGTATAAATAATTTTTGGTGTAGCCAACGGCAAAGCCGTTTTCCATTGTTTCGAAAAGCACTTCAACTGTTTCGCCTAGGTGAGATTTTATAAACTCGGCTTCAGTTTGGGCAGTGGCTTCAATCATAAGGTGGCTTCTGCGAGATTTTTCGGCGCGTGTGACCTGATTTGGCATATTATAAGCCATAGTACCCGCACGGCGGGAATATGCAAAAACGTGCGCCTTTGCAAAACCAATCTCATTCGCAAAATTAATGCTTTCGCCAAATTCTTCTTCGGTTTCACCCGCAAAACCAACCATTATATCGGTGGTAATCGAACTATCGGGGAAAACCTTTCTAATACGCTGTACCAAATCGCGATAAAAGGCGGTATCGTAGTGGCGGTTCATTCGTTTAAGGGTTGCGTCGCATCCGCTTTGTAACGACAAATGGAACTGCGGGCAAAATTTTTCTACCATTGAAAGGCGCTCGAGCATTTCGTCGGTAATATGGTCAGGTTCGAGCGAGCCCAAACGGATACGCTTAATGCCCGAAACCTTTGCTACTGCTTCGACAGCGTCACAAATATTAATTTCGCCGCCTGTTTCTTTACCGTAAGAGGTCAAATTGATACCAACAAGCACCGCTTCGATATAGCCGTTTTTTGCGAGCTTTTCGGCTTCTGTGGTAATTTCATCAATCGGCTTTGAGCGCAACCAACCGCGTGCGGTCGGAATTATACAATAAGTGCAAAAACGGTCGCAACCGTCTTGGATTTTCATATAAGCACGGGTGCGCTCGGCAAAGCTTGTAATTGACGGGGTATTGAAAATCTCATCACGTAGATGGGGAAGTACCGAAAAAATGCGGTTGTTATCTTCTAAATATTCCTGCACCGCGTCATAAATTTTCGCAACGTCGGTATTGCCGATAACTATGTCTGCGTCAGTAAGTGCCTTTGCATCTTCACTGAATGCCTGCGCCATACAACCTGTAAGAACAACTACTGCGTTGGGGTTTTGACGCTTAAAGCGGTGAACGGCTTGGCGGGTTTTGCGGTCACTTTCGGCAGTAACCGTGCAAGAATTTATTATTATTACGTCAAATGGCATACGGTCGCTTACAACGGTATGCCCATTTTTTTCAAATGCTTCACGCATAACCTCGGTTTCGTATTGGTTAACCTTACAGCCAAGCGTGTAAAAAGCTATATTCATAAATTAAGAATTCTCCTGTAATGCTTTATAGAATTCCACTGCTAACTTATCGCAGCGTTCGTTTTCGGGGTGGCCTGCGTGACCTTTAACCCAATTAATTTCAACCTCGTGAATAGTTAAAAGATGTAAGAGTTCATCCCACAAGTCGGGGTTAAGGGCGGGTTTTTTGTCTGCCTTGCGCCAACCGTTATTTTTCCAAGACTGCGCCCAACCTTTTGAAATTCCATCACTTACGTATTTTGAATCGGTCGTGAGTGTAACGTGGCAGGGCTCTTTTAAAGCGGCAAGACCTTTGATAACAGCAGTTAGTTCCATTCGGTTGTTTGTGGTGTTAATTTCACCGCCCGAAAGCTCTTTTTCAATACCGTTAAAGCGAAGTATAGCGCCCCAACCGCCCGGACCGGGGTTGCCACTGCAAGCACCGTCGGTAAAAAGTTCGATTTGTTTCATATATTCACCTTAATACTTTCTATAACTGCCGATTACTTTGCCTAGTACCATTGGGTCTTCGGGATAAATGGGGTCAAAGGCCTCGTTTTCGGGCATAAAGATAATTTGCTTATCTTTTATTAAAAGGCGTTTAACGGTAGCGGAATCACCGTCCATACCGACAACAATATCACCGCTGCGGCAGGGGGCGTTTTTATCAGCAACTATAATATCACCGTCTAAAATACCTGCATTTTTCATACTAAGACCTACAACCTTTAAGGCAAAAAGACCTTCGGCATCCTTTGAAGGGTAGGGAATATAATCTTCAATTTCTTCAACCGCTAAAATGGGCTTACCCGCGGTAATATTACCAACAAGCGGCACCATTGCAGAGTTATACTCGCTTGCGGGTTTGATAGCTCTGGAATATTTAGCGTCACGTACTATGTAACCCTCCTCCTCCAAAACACCTAAAATAGCGTGGACGGTGGAAGTGGATTTAATACCCGTATTATTACAAATTTCGCGAACGGTAGGTGGAAAACCGTTAGACATTTGCTTTAAAATAAAATCGTAAACCAATTTTTGCTTTTCGGAAAGTTCTTTTTTAGACATAAAAATACCTCTCGAACATTTATTCGGTTTTAGTATAACATTATTTATTATCTTTTTCAACTGTTTTGGACTTTTTGGTAAAAAATTCTTTTAATGCCATTAAAATAAGAAAGCCGCCAAATATTTTCGAAAGCCATTCGTTACCAACATATTCAGTTAACATAATACCTAAAAATGCACCAACAATACCAAAAGCGGCAAGTGGCAAAACAGTTTTCCATTTTATTTGTTTTTTAAAAGCGTAAATTATTAATGCGGTAAACCCGATGGGTATAAAAAACAGTAGATTTATACCTTGCGCTTTAAGCTGAGGGGTGTCGGTAAAGAGGGAAAGATAGATTATTAAAACAGCGCCTCCACCCATACCCATACCGCCGATTATGCCTGAAAACAGCCCTGCTAAAAGGGCGGTAATATTCATCTTAAAAGCAGGCGGGTGCCTGCGTAAAGCATAAAAAAGGCAAAAATGCGTTTAAGCCATTTGTTGCTGATTTTTTTCATTAAAAAGGTGGCGATTATTGCACCAAAAAAGCCCGTTGGCAAATAAGAAAAGCTATCACATAAGTTTACATAATCTTTATATAAATATATTCCTGCCGAAACAGCTGTTATTGGTAAAATAATTGCTATTGCGTTTTGCTGTGCCACCCTTTGCGAAAAGCCGTATTTTTTCAAAAGCGGTACTGCAATCATACCACCGCCTGCACCTAAAAGACCGTTTATAAAACCGATTACGATACCGAAAAGAGCATTTGTGAGTTTTTTATTTTTCATTTTATCACCTTAAAATTATTCTTTCCGATATACTTGAAAAGATAAACTAAATATGATAAAATATTAGTAATTTTTAAAAGGAGCCGTAAAATGTCTAACAAAATTATCGAAGAACAAAGACGGGCAAGAGAAGAGGAAATAAAACTCAAACAAATGCGTCAGGGTTTAATTGAACCCGAACAAAAGGATGAAGCGGCGGTTATCATCCCACAAACCCCTAAAGAAAAGTGGCAGAATTATTGGTACCATTTTAAATGGCATACTATTGGCGCGGTATTGCTTACGGCAATTATGGCGGTTATGATAACGCAATGTGTATCACGCGAAAAATATGACTTTATAACAATCCTTTATACCCACACACCAATTGAAAGTGGCAGAATGGAAAAGATTGAAGAATATCTTGAACAATATGCCGAAGATGTTGACGGTGACGGTAAGGTAAATGTTCAGGTTGTGGATTGCAGTTTTATTGATACAAATACAAATTCGCAAACAAACCAAGTGGCAATGGCTAAAATTCAGTCAATGATAGCGGCAGAACCTAAAGCGGTGCTTTACATTGTTGACCAAAAGGCTATTAACGATTTGAATGCTCTTAATGAAAACGGATTTTTTGATGCCGAACCCTTGCTTTTAGGTGAAGATTTTTATAAAGCGTGTGAAGGTGAAAGTGAATTTCAAAAATTGCCGGAAGAGCTTAAAATCAGTTACCGCAGAATTAGTGACACATTAATGGAAAAAGATAAAACCGCAAACAAGGTTTACAAGGTTTGCAAGAAAATTTATGATAAATTAGCAAAAAAGTAGAGCCATAACGGCTCTACTTTTTTATTGCTCGGTTGTGGCAAAGGTTACGTCGCAACCGATTTTTTGTTGCGCTTCGGTTAAACCCTTACCCATAATTTCTTTTGTTCTTAAATACGATTCGTTAAGCTTTGAAGCGATGTTTGGGTATTTAGCTTTTGCTTCTTCTAGGTTTTCCATGGGGTAGATGGTGTATTTATGCTTGCCACCAACTAAATATCGGTCAACCCAGGTGGGAATTGCTTCAAAATCAACAAGTGTTACAGTGCCGTCGGCTGTCTTTTTAAGGGTATAGCTTACCATTAAGCCGTCTTCGGTGTGACCTTTTGGCGCATTGGTTTGCATAAGACTGCGACGTTGATTTGATACCGCGTTACCGAGTGAGTAAACACAAACGGTTTCGGTTTGCCCGTCTTCTGAATAGATATATTCAATTGGTTGAACAACGTGTGGGTGACCGCCAATAATCATATTAACACCCATATTTGAAAGCTTTTGTGCAAGTGTTTTTTGCCAAGTATTTTGTGTGCGCTGATATTCGTTGCCCCAGTGCATATAGAATGTGATATAATCGGCGCCGTCTTGTTTCATTTTTGCTATAATTTCTTGTGCTTCTTGGTAAAAAGTGTCTATTTTAGCATAGCAAAAGCTGTTAACAAGCGGACCCGCTTCAGCACTTAAACGAAGACCGTTCAAATATTTATTTGTTTGTGTTGCTGAGGTGGTTTCGTAAGTGTAGCTTACCATACCAACCTTAATACCGTTTAAATCCTTAACAATATAAGTGGGTTCGGTAGCATCTTTACGGCTTCCGTTAGTTTGGATACCAAGATTTCTTACAATATCAAGTGTACGCTTCATACCGAAAAAGCCCGTATCATAAGTGTGATTATTAGCCGTCATTAAAAGATTTATACCGCTGTCGGCAATAGCGTTTGCGAGCTGGTCGGGTGTGTTAAAGGTTGGGAAACCGCGCCACGCGCCTGATTCGGTACCGCCAAAGGTAAGTTCCAAATTACCTACTGCTAAATCGGCTGATTTAAAGTAGGATGAAACCTCTTTAAAAAAGTCGGAAAAATTGTACCCGTCGGCAGTTTTTGCGCCTGTGTACTGTGTAGAGTGGCACATAATATCACCGATTGAAACTATTGTTGCGTATTTATCGGGTATCGGTTCGGGCTTTTGGCTACTGCTTGTCCCACCCGAGCTGTTGTTACCGCCATTAGTTTTATCACCGCCGAATATAGAGCAACCTACAAAGCTTAATGCAACGATAGCGGCAACAAGCACTAACGTGCAAACAGTTACAAATATATTGCGGCGTAAAATTGCCTGTTGTCTTTTTGTTCTTTTTTTGTTAGCCATAATTTCTCCTTAAAACAAACACAAAATAAGTGGTAATAAAATTGCAGGAACAAAGTTCATAACCTTAATTTTGGTTATTCCTAACATATTGAATGAAAGTGCAACGATTAAAAGTGACCCGATAACCGACATTTGCGAAATAATATATTCGGTCAAAATGGGGGAAACTACCGTTGCTAAAAGGGTTAAACTACCTTCGATAATAAGTACCGAAAGGGCGGAAAAAATAACCCCAAAGCCCAAGCTTGAAGTAAGCGCCATTGCGGCAACACAGTCAATAACCGATTTTGAATAAAGGGTTGCATTGTCACCGTTTATGCCGCTATCGATTGAGCCAACAATAGTCATAGCGCCAACACAAAACAAAAGAGTTGCCGAAACAAAGCCCTTGGCGATGCTTATATTACCGCCATTTTTGTTGAATCGGTTTTCAATACTTTGACCGATTTTGTTAATAAGCTTGTCTAAATCGATTGCTTCGCCGATAACCGCGCCAACCGCCATACACGCAATAATTACAAGTATGTTTGCGTTTTCTTGGAAAATGCCTGTAACGCCTATATAAAAAACGCAAAAAGCCATTGCAGTCATTAAAACGTTTTGAATTTTTTCGGGCAAGCCCTTTTTAAATAAAAGCCCTAAAAGTGTGCCCAAAATTACAAGAAAAAAGTTTACAACCGCGCCGCTTAACAGCACTGTGCCGACGGGGGTTGTCATAAACTCTTTTAAAAATTCCATTATTACCGCCTCCGGTTAAGACAATAATATACCATAAATTTGGAAAAATCAATAGATATTTATGGTTTTTGCTTGACTGGATAACAAAATATAGTATATAATATATAAGTTAAAATTTACTATGAGGTATTGTTTCTATGGCAAAAACCAAACAAGAATACGGTAATGACAGTATTAAACAGCTTAAAGGTCCTGACCAGGTGCGTTTGCGCCCTGCGGTTATTTTCGGGTCTGACGGGCTTGACGGTTGTCAGCATTCGGTATTCGAAATTATTTCAAACTCAATAGACGAAGCACGTGAGGGTCACGGTAATAAAATTATTATCACCAAATATTCTGACGGTTCGATAGAAGTGCAGGACTTTGGTCGTGGTGCGCCTGTTGACTATAACCAAAAGGAAGAGCAATATAACTACGTATTGCTTTTTGAAAGCTTGTATGCGGGTGGTAAGTATGATACTAACAGCGGCGGCGATTATGAATATTCAATAGGCCTTAACGGTTTGGGTCTTGCTTCAACCCAATTTTCTTCGGAATATATGGATGTTGAAATTAAGCGTGACGGCTATAAATACAACCTTCATTTCGAAAAGGGCTTTAATATTGGTGGCCTTAAAAAGGAAGAATATTCAGGCAAAGACACGGGTACAAAAATTAAATGGAAGCCCGACTTAGCCGTTTTTACCGATATTGATATTCCGGTAGAGTATTTTTTAGACACCTTAAAAAGACAAGCTATCGTTAATAACGGTCTTGTGTTTGTTTTCCGCGAACAGCAGGGAAGCCGCTTTATTCAGCAGGAGATTGTTTATAACGACGGTATTAAGGACTATGTAAATGAAATCGTCGGCGAAGATAAAATGGCGGGCATACAGTTTTGGCAGACCGAAAGAAAAGGTCGCGACCGTGAAGACAAGCCCGAATATAAAGTGAAAATTAACGTTGCAATGAGTTTTTCAAATAAAAACCCAATGCGCGAATATTACCATAACTCTAGCTGGCTTGAGCACGGCGGTGTTCCCGAAAAGGCAACAAGAAGCGCTTTTTTAAGTATGCTTGATAACTATATTAAGCAAACTAACAAGTATAAAACGGGCGAAAGCAAAATTACTTTTTCTGATATTGAAGAATGTTTGGTTTTGGTTATTTCTTCATTCTCAACAATGACCTCTTACGAAAACCAAACTAAAAAGTCAATTACCAATAAGTTCATTTATGAAGCAATGGTTGAGTTTTTACGCCATCAGTTAGAGGTTTACTTTATTGAAAACAAGGCAGAGGCCGACAAAATTGCCGACCAAGTGCTTGTTAATAAGCGTAGCCGTGAAAGAAGCGAAAAGGAAAGAATTAACCTTAAGAAGACACTTGCTACAAGCAACTCAATGGTTGACCGTGTTCAAAAGTTTGTTGATTGCCGCAGTCGTGATGTTTCGGAACGCGAGCTTTACATCGTGGAAGGTGACTCGGCTTTAGGTTCTTGTAAATTGGCGCGTGACGCCGCTTTCCAAGCAATTATGCCGGTAAGAGGTAAAATTCTTAACTGCCTTAAAGCCGAATATGATAAAATTTTCAAAAGCGAAATTATTACCGATCTACTTAAGGTGCTCGGTTGCGGTGTTGAGGTTAAGTCAAAGGCAAATAAAGGTCTTTCGACATTTGACCTTAATAATCTTCGTTGGAATAAGATTATTATTTGTACCGATGCCGACGTCGACGGTTTCCATATTCGCACCCTTATTTTAACAATGATTTACCGCTTAATGCCCACCCTTATTAGCGAGGGTAAGGTATATATTGCGGAAACTCCGCTTTACGAAATTAACACCAAAAAAATGACCTATTTCGCTTACGATGAAAACGAAAAACGCGAAATACTTGAAAAAATTGGGGACGAGAAGTATGATTTACAGCGTTCAAAGGGTCTTGGTGAAAACCAACCCGATATGATGAACTTAACAACTATGAACCCCGACACACGCCGACTTATTAAGGTACTACCAGAGGATGCCGAAAGAACAAGCGAAATGTTTGATTTGCTGCTTGGCGATAATCTTCAAGGCAGAAAAGACTATATTTCAGAAAACGGCTACCTTTATATTGACGAAGCAGACATTAGCTGATGCGTTGCATCAGCAGTGAAGAGTGAAAAGTGAATAGTGAAGAGTTGACGTGTCGGCTGTGCCGACTTAAAATAAAACGTTTCGCTTTGCGAAACACCGTAATTATTCATTATTCGTAATTCGTTTTTAATTACTAATTTTTTGGAGAAAATTATGGCTGGAAGAAAAAAGAAGGAGCAGGAAGCTCCCAAAAAGAAAAACAGCGCCAACGCTTATATTGCGGGTGCAGGTACAATAGTTGAAAGTCCCGTTACGGAAACTATTACCTCTAACTTTATGCCCTATGCAATGAGCGTTA
>JAZQWD010000103.1:0-12761 GCA_045632165.1 Acutalibacteraceae bacterium
GCTCGAAAACGGTGGTGTAAACGTTCCGTTTTATACTACCGACGGCGCAGTAAGAGCGATGATTTATAACGGCACTACCGATGACGCGTTTGCCGGTCTAAACTTTAGGGCAAAGGTTGAGGAGTGTAAAAATCCGCTTAACGCTTTTGATGATTTGTTGCCCGAATATCCTAAATTCGTTGGTGAGTTTTGGTCGGGCAGAAGCCAACATTGGACGAAGGAATTTTCCTATCGTAACCCACAAGAAACGGCTGATGCGTATAAAATTTTGCTTCAAAATGGTGTTTTTGTCAGCTTTTATATGTTTTCGGGCGGAACAAATTTCGGTTTTACTTCGGGCTCGATATTTGGGCGTTCTTATGCCGATAATCCCCAAAATTCTGCGAAATATATACCTTTTGCTACTTCTTATGATTGCGATTCGCTTATAAGCGAAGACGGTAATCCTACCGAAAAATATTTTTTGTGCCGCGATATTTTGGACGAATATTTAGGCAAGGAAAAGCGACCTCATACATATAATAAAAAGCCAACACAAGCGTTTGACGTTAATTTAACCGAAAGCGCTGATTTGTTTGAAAATATTAAAAATTTAGCGGTTTGTGAAAAAGAATCACTTGAGCCGCTTACAATGGAAGAAATGAACCAAAATTTTGGTTATGCTTTATATAATGTAAAGGTTGCACCGGGAAGATATACCGCCTCAATGAATCTTTCATATGTTAATGACAAAGCAAACGTGTTTATAAACGGCGAATATAGCGGCGAGTATTTGCGCGGTGGCGATAATGCTCCAATAAACTTTACCAATACCGATGATGGAATGGACGTCAATATTTTGGTTGAAAATTTAGGTCGCTATTCTAACCATAAAACCTATACCGAAAACAAGGGTATTGTCGGTAATATCTCGGGCTATGCCAACTGGTTTAATTGGAAGCAATGGTCTTTGCCGATGGATGATATATCTAAACTGGAATATAAACCGATTGTAAATGAAAAACCAAATATGCCGACGTTTTTGAGAGGTAAATTTGATGCAAAAGCGGGGATAGATACATTTTTATTAACCGACGGTTTTTCACACGGTAACGTTTGGATAAATGGTTTTAATATCGGTCGTTATTGGGATAAGGGTCCACAGCGTACTCTTTACGTGCCGGGTGGACTTTTAAAAGAAAATGATAACGTTATTGAAATTTTTGATGTTAAATACGACGGCAAAAAGCAAACCGTTTCGTTTATTGATTACAGTATATTGGAAGGGAATAATTGATAAATTGGGGTTTATTGCTTACGCAAGGTAATAGGTAAGAGGTAAGAGTGAAGAGGTAAGGTGTCGCTTCGCGACGTATATTAATTGGTTTGTACAATAATTACGAATTACGCATTACGAATTACGAATTGGGCGTTAGCCCGACAAACTATAATTTGAAGCAAAAAAAGAGGTCACAAATCGTGACCTCTTTTATTTTAAAACTTTCTTATTTCTAAACTTTCGTCATCTTCGCCTTTTTCGATTTTCCTAATTACAATATAATAACCGTAATTATCATTCACTTTAATGTAAAGGCGGTCGCCGACCTTTTTACCCATAATCGCAGCACCTAACGGAGATTCTTTACTAATAATTCCCGCAATACAATCTTGACGCAGGGTGGTAACTATACGCACCTGTTCCTCACAGTCATCTTCTTCTACGTAATAGGTAACGGTGTCAAATAGACCGATTTCATCCTCTTTACTCTCGGTATCAATTACAATAGCGGTTTTAATCATATTGCGAAGGTATCGTATTCTACTTTCGTTTCTACCGCGTTCGCGCTTTGCTGCGTGGTATTCGGCATTTTCCGAAAGGTCACCAAAGCTTCGGGTAAAAACAACCTCTTCAAGTATTTTAGGGCGAAGCACCGTTATACGGTATTCAAGCTCGTCCTTCATTTTTTTAATATCAACCTTTGTTAATTCATCAAACATTTTATCACCATATATATTATACTTAAATTAGATAAAATTTCAAGTTACTGTTGCAAAGCGGCTGAAATTTGGTTAAAATACAAAAGAGGTGTTTTTTTATGGCATTATTTAAATCACTTAGTCAGACAGTCGGTAATACCCCGATGTTAGAACTTTTTAATTCTAAAAATAAATATGGTTATGGTGCAAACGTTTTTGCAAAGCTTGAATATTTTAACCCGGCGGGAAGTGTTAAGGATAGGGTAGCGCTCAATATGATTGAAGTTGCCGAACAAAACGGAAGCTTAAAGTCGGGTGGCACTATTATCGAGCCGACATCAGGCAATACGGGTATCGGTATAGCGGCGATATGCGCAGCAAAGGGTTATAGGGCGGTTATTGTTATGCCCGAAACAATGTCGATTGAACGCCGTAAGCTTATTGCTTCTTACGGTGCCGAGGTTGTTCTTACCGAGGGCAAATTGGGTATGAGCGGTGCTATTGCAAAGGCGCAAGAGCTTAACCGCGAAATAGAGAATAGTATTATCGCGGGGCAGTTTTATAACCCCGCAAACCCCGATGCGCACTACAAAACCACCGCACCTGAAATTTGGAAGGATTTAGAGGGTAAGGTTGATGCGGTAGTTTGCGGTATCGGTTCGGGCGGTACGATTACAGGTATCGGCCGTTATCTTAAAGAAAAAAACAGTGATATTAAAATTATTGGTGTTGAACCGCTTTCGTCACCCTTTTTAACGACAGGTAAAACGGGCACACATAAAATTCAAGGTATTGGTGCGGGCTTTATACCCGAAAATTTAGATACCGAAATTTATGACGAGCTTATAACCGTTTCGGACGATGATGCAATTAATTTTGCAAAACAATTATCAATTAACGAAGGTCTTTCGGTTGGTATCTCATCGGGCGCGGCTTTTTGCGCGGCGGTAGAAGTTAGCAAAAGGGAAGATATGAAGGGTAAAAATGTTGTTGTAATTTTACCTGATGGCGGCTCGCGTTATCTTTCAACTGAACTTTTTGAATAATATATAAATGCGGTAGAACTTTTGGGGTTCTACCGCATTTTTGGTTATTTAACTTGTTATATATTATTGAATATATTTGCGCCCGAATTAATTTTAAATTCCGATGAAAGCTCACCAACGGGTTGGTTACCATTATTGTTTTCGGGTGGGCGACCACCGTTTTGACCTTCGGGTTTGGGTGGTGGTGTTTGTCCAGTAGGGGGTTCGTTCCCTTCAAATGGTGGCCTGTCTTGTGGAGGCTTTATTCCCTCAAAGCCTTCGGGTGGTGTCATGCTTTCGGGGCGCATACCCGATCCACCCATCATACCGCCACCGCTTTGTCCTTGCAGCTGTTTACCATTACTAAATAATGTGTAGCTGCCTGTTTTTAAGTCGGGGCTACTATAAATTAATATCGAAAAAGCGTTTTGGGCTTTAAAGTCTAAGACGTTTTTATTTTGTGAATTTTTGAGCTGTAAAGCTGTCGTTCCGTTTTGCTTTGACGAGAAATTAAATACCGCATAATTTTGTTTAGTGGATTCGATTCGGTCAAGCATACTGCCGGTTGCGATAACCGTACCGCCGTTTATGTGAATTCCCATATCGGAATCAATACCTGCATCGCCACTTGTAGAACAGGCCATAGCGGTAACGCTACCGCCGTTAATTACAAGCCAACCGTTTGAGTCAATTCCGTCACCCTCGCCGGTTTCGCCCGTAACCTGAATATTTAATTCACCGCCGTTTATGGTGGTAACCGAAATACCATCTTCATTGGTGTTGATGCCGTCGTTTCCAGATTTAATGTTTATGTTACCGCCGTTAATCGTTAAATGAAGCTCGCTATCTAATCCTTCGTTTACGGCGTTAATATTTAAACTTCCGGTGCCTTTCTTACAGTCTATATTCATAGACATTTTTGAATATAATGCGCCGTCATATTTATGAAGCTTTTTAGCATCCTCGACTTCGGTGCCCTCATCGTTTAAAACAACGCTATCCGGTTTGTAAATTTTTTCAACGTAACTGCCGTTTACCGTATTTTTGGTGCCTTCGGCAATAATCACGTTTGCGCCCGCTTTTTTGGTGTCAACGTCCTTTGAGGCGTTGCCTTCGCTTGTATTGCCGCATTCGTATACATTATAAAATATAATTGCGGGTGCTACTTTGCAGGTGATATCAAGATTATTAAGAATAATTGTAACTACTGCCTTGGGGTCATTCTTTGCGTCTTCGCCCAAATCGATTGCAATTTGACCGAGCGATAATTTACCGCTTAACGTATAAGTTCCTGCTTTTGTAATATGAAGTACAGTGTGTTCATCGGCTTCTTCCTTGGTGTGAGCATCTTTTTCTGTGCCTTCGCCATAGGTGAAATCTTTACCTGACTCATAATATATTATATCGTTTGCAATATAAACAGGGGAGGAAGTATCATTTCTTGCGGTTTCACCGTCTATTGTGATTTTATTATCACCGAGTTTAATTTTAATCGAATTTTCAATAAGCTCTTGAGTTGTTTTTGTTACTGTGCAAGAAGTAAGGAAAATTATAATAACCGTTAAAATTGAAAATAATTTTAAAAATTTCATAATATCACCCTTTCATAACAATATTATACTGGATAAATAATTAAATTTCAAAACAAATTGTAAATTTTTGGTTAAAAAACTGTTGCGTTGTTAGAAATTTAACAAACTTTTTGCAAAAATGGCAAAAAATAAAAAATCTTTGATAAATTTTTAACAAACCTATTGACAAGCGGTAGTTTGTTGAATATAATGGGGTACATATAATAAATTTTGGAGGTCATTATTATGGCAAGAGTTTATAATTTCAGTGCTGGTCCCTCTATGTTACCTGAAGAGGTTTTAAAGACCGCTGCTGATGAAATGATGGAATATGGCACAAGCGGCCAATCGGTAATGGAAATGTCACACCGTTCAAAGGAATATCAAGCAATTTTCGACGAAGCAGAAGCAAATCTTCGTGAAATTATGAATATTCCCGATGATTACGCTGTTCTTTTCTTACAAGGCGGTGCTTCTACTCAGTTTGCAATGCTTCCCTTGAACCTTATGAACAAGAACAATAAAGCAGACTTTATTATTACAGGTCAATGGGCAAATAAGGCACATCAAGAAGCTTCTAAATATGGTGCTGCACGTGCTGTTGCTTCTTCTAAGGATAAGACTTACAGCTACATCCCCAAGGTTGCTGCTGAAGATATCGACCCCGAAGCTGACTACGTTCACATTTGCTTCAACAACACCATTTACGGTACCAAATATAACTATATCCCCGAAACCGGCAACGTTCCCCTTATTGCTGATATTTCAAGCTGCATTTTGTCTGAACCGATTGACGTTACAAAGTTTGGCGTGCTTTATGCAGGTGCTCAAAAGAACGTTGCTCCCGCAGGTGTTACTATTGTAATTATCCGTAAAGACCTTATCGGTAATGCTATGGATATTACTCCCACTATGCTTAAATATGAAACCCATTCTGAAAACGGTTCTATGTACAATACTCCTCCTTGCTACTCAATCTATATTGCTGGTCTTACCTTCAAGTGGATTAAGAAGATGGGCGGTCTTGAAAAGATGAAGGAACTAAACGTTAAGAAAGCAAAGATTCTTTACGACTTCCTTGATAATTCCAAGATGTTCAAGGGTACCGTTGTTCCCGAAGACCGTTCACTTATGAACGTTCCCTTTATTACCGGTAACGAAGAACTTGACGCTAAATTTGTTGCTGAAAGTAAGAAGGCAGGTTTTGTAAACCTTAAGGGTCACCGCAGCGTTGGCGGTATGCGTGCATCTATCTATAATGCTATGCCCATTGAAGGCGTAGAAAAGCTTGTTGAATTTATGAAGAAATTCGAGGAGGAAAACGCATAATGTATAAGATTAAAACTTATAACAAAATCTCTAAATCGGGTTTAGAGGTTTTTGATGAAAAATATACTATCGGTGACGAAGTAGAAAATGCCGACGGTGCGATTGTTCGTTCAGCCGCTCTTCATGACACCGAATTTCCTGCTTCCTTAAAAGCAATCGCACGTGCAGGTGCAGGTACTAACAATATTCCGATTGACCGTTGCTCTGAACAGGGTATTGTTGTTTTCAACACTCCCGGTGCTAACGCTAACGCAGTTAAAGAGCTCGTTTTAGCAGGTCTTTTCTTATCATCTCGTCGCGTTGTTTCGGGTATCGAATGGGCTAAAACCTTAAAGGGTAACGGCGCTGAAGTTGGCAAGATGGTAGAAAAGGGCAAGGGTGCTTTCGGTGGTCCCGAAATTAAGGGCAAAAAGCTTGGTGTTATCGGTCTTGGCGCAATCGGTGTTATGGTTGCTAATGCTGCTAACCACCTCGGTATGACCGTTTACGGTTACGACCCCTACTTATCTGTTAAATCGGCTTGGAACTTAAACCACAACGCTGTATACATTAACGATATTAATGAAATTTACGCTAACTGTGACTATATCACTATTCACGTACCCCTTGTTGACGGTACAAAGAAGATGATTAACACCGATACCATCGCTAAGATGAAGGACGGCGTTCGTATTCTTAACTTCTCTCGTGCAGCTTTGGTTGACGATGCAGCTATGATTAATGCTCTTCAATCGGGTAAGGTTGCTTCTTACGTAACCGACTTCCCGACCGATGAAGTATTAGACGTTGAAGGTGTTATTGCTATTCCTCACCTTGGCGCTTCTACTCCCGAATCGGAAGACAACTGCGCTTCAATGGCTTCTAAAGAGCTTATCGATTACATCGAAAACGGTAACATTGTAAATTCAGTAAATCTTCCCGAAGTTACAATGCCCAGAAGTGGCGACCATCGCGTTTGCGTAATTCATAAGAATATCCCCAATATGATTACCAAAATTACAGGTCTTGTATCTGACGACGGTATCAATATTGAAAACCTTCTTAATAAATCAAAGGGTGACTACGCTTACACAATGCTCGATATTGGCGCTGCTGATATCGACGTTCTTGAAAAAGAAATTAACAATATTGAAGGCGTTATTCGCGTAAGAATTATCTAAAAATCAAAACCGTAGATTTTTAAAAGTCTACGGTTTTGTTATTTGTAAAAATTACAATGTTTTTCATCTTTACATTTTAGTGCTTTTATAGTAAAATAGAAAAGATGATTGCGAGGTGGATTACTTGAAAAAGGTTGTTATAATCGGTGGTGGTGCGGCAGGTCTAAAAACTGCTATAAGTGCTGCGTATAAATACAAAGACTGTGCAGCTGAAATTGTTATAATTGAAAAAAACAATCGCCCTGCACGTAAGGTTATGATAACAGGCAAGGGTAGATGTAATGTTTGTAATAACTGTGATATTGACACCTTGATTAATAATATACCAAGAAATCCACGTTTTTTATATTCCGCTTTTTCGGCTTTTACCCCCGCCGATACAATGACTTTTTTTGAAAGTGTTGGTGTACCACTTAAAACCGAAAGAGGTAACCGCGTTTTTCCCGTTTCTGACAAGGCGGTTGATATTGTTGATGCGTTAGTTAACACCGTAAAAGCAAACGGTGTTAAAATTATAAACGGTGAAGTGAGTACGGTTTTAACTGAAAACAGTGCTGTTTCGGGTGTTAAGCTTGCAAGCGGTGAGGTAATACCTGCTGATAGTGTTGTTATCGCAACAGGCGGTGTTTCTTATCCAACTACCGGTTCAACAGGTGATGGTTACCGATTCGCAAAAACGTTGGGTCATACCATTACTGATGTTTCGGGCTCACTTGTTCCTATGAACTGTCACGAGGGCTTTTGTACTCATCTTTCGGGTCTTACCCTTAAAAACGTTACCCTTTCGCTTTTTGAAAACGGCAAGAAAAAGCCAGTTTACAGCGAAATGGGCGAAATGCTTTTTACACATTTTGGCATATCGGGTCCGCTTGTTTTATCGGCTTCGGCTTATGTTAAGGCGGGTAAAGAGTACAGCGTTTTAATCGATTTAAAGCCGGCATTGTCTTTAGAAATGCTTGACAGTCGCATTTTAAGGGATTTTTCGGAGCTTTTGAATAAAGATTTTGCTAATTCGCTTGACGGGTTGTTACCGAAAAGTTTAATTCCCGTTGTTGTGAAATTATCGGGTATTGATAGAGATAAAAAGGTTAATCAAATAAGTCGCGAAGAGCGTTTGCACCTTTGCGAGGTTGTTAAGAAGTTCCCGCTTCATATTACGGGGCTTCGACCTGTGGAAGAGGCAATAATTACCCGTGGCGGTGTTTCGGTTAAGGAAATTAACCCTGCTACTATGGAATCTAAATTAGTTTCGGGTTTATTCTTTGCGGGTGAGGTTATTGACGTTGATGCCTTTACAGGCGGTTTTAATTTACAAATTGCTTTTTCAACCGGTTATCTTGCCGGTCAAAATGTTTGAAAGGAGATATCGCACTTATGATTTCTGTTGCTATTGACGGTCCTGCAGGCGCAGGTAAAAGTACACTTGCGCGTAAAGCAGCGGCTGAGCTTGGATATATTTACGTTGATACAGGTGCGCTTTACCGCACTGTTGGTCTTAAATTTTCAAAAATGGGTGCCGATACTGAGCTTAACTGTGATATCGCCTCGGTTTTGGCTGAAACGTCTGTTGATATTCGTTTTGTAAACGGTGAACAGCGCGTTTTTTTAGACGGTGAGGACGTTAGTGAAGAAATTCGTACTCCCGTTGCTTCTATGATGGCTTCTGCTGTTTCGGCGAAGGGTGAGGTTAGAGCGTTTCTTTTAGATATGCAGCGTAAACTTGCTCGCGAAAACGACGTTTTAATGGACGGACGCGATATTGGTACGGTTGTTTTACCTAACGCTACGGTTAAAATTTTTCTTACTGCCTCTGCTGAGGAACGTGCGCGTCGCCGTTATGATGAACTTATTGGCAAGGGTATGAACGTTACCTTTGAAGAAGTTTATGACGATATGGTGAAGCGTGATTATGCCGACTCACATCGTGAAATTGCTCCTTTAAAGCAGGCGGATGATGCTATTTTGGCAGATACTACAGGTCTTACACCCGAACAGTCGTTAGAGCTTATTTTAAAAACAGTTAAGGATAGAATTTAAACTATGAATATTAAACTCGCTAAAACTGCAGGTTTTTGCTTTGGTGTTAACCGTGCGGTGAATACGGTTTATGAGTTACTTGAAAAAGGCGAAAAGGTTTGCACATTAGGTCCGATTATTCATAACCCTCAGTTGGTTGAAGAACTCAGTGCTAAAGGTGTAAGAATTGTTAGTTCACCAGATGAGACAACTGCGGATGAGGTTTTGGTTATTCGTTCACACGGGGTAGAGCAATCGGTTATTGATTATTGCGAAAATAATAATATTCGTTTTGTTGATGCAACCTGTACCTTCGTTTCAAAAATTCATAAAATTGTTAATGAAAAAAGTAGTGAAGGTTACGTTATAATTGTTGCGGGTGATATAAATCATCAAGAGGTTAAGGGCATTGTTGGTCATGGCATGGGTGAAATTTTTGTTGTTAGTGACGATAATGAACTTGAAGTTTTACTAAAAAAATACACTAATTTTGCCGAAAAAAAGGTAATTTTGGTCTCTCAAACCACATTTAACAAAAAAGTTTGGGAAAAAATTGAAAAAAATTTAAAAAAAGTGTGTACAAATGCAGAAATATTTGATACAATATGTAATGCAACTGCGATGAGGCAGCAAGAAGCGTTTGAACTCGCAAAAGATAGCGACGGTGTTGTTGTTATCGGTGGTAAGGGTAGTTCGAACACGGCAAAGCTTTATGATGTTTGTCGGGCTAATTGCACCAATACATGTTGGGTCGAAACTGCTGATGAAGTTAATATCAGCGATTTTTCTAAATGTGAAAACATTGCTGTTGTTGCGGGTGCTTCCACACCTGCAGGTATTATAAAGGAGGTTTTAAAAACCATGACAGAAAATTTACAACCGGTTGAACAGCTTGAAGAGGAAGTTCAAGTTGTTACCAAAAGCTTCGAAGAAATGACAGACGAGGAAGCATTCGAAGCATCTCTCAACAGCTTAACAAGTGATCAGAAGGTAACTGGCGTTGTTATCGCTGTTAATTCCTCTGAAATTACTGTGGACATCGGACGAGGAGTTACTGGCTACATAAGCGCAAGTGAATATTCATCTGACCCCAACGTTAACCTTGTTGATGAAGTAAAGGTTAATGACGAGCTTAATCTTATCATTATGAAGATTAGCGATATGGAAGGCACCGCAATGCTTTCGAAGCGTCGTTATGATGCCATTGCCGGTTGGGACAATATAGTAGCTGCTAAAGATTCTGCTGAAATCCTTAAGGGTGTTGTTCGCGAAGTTATTAAGGGCGGCGTAGTTGTTTATGTTAACAACGTTAAAGTATTTATCCCCGCTTCTCAGGCAACTGCTTCAAGAAATGATTCACTCGATGATTTAAAGGGCAAAGAAGTTTCTTTCCGCATTATCGAAATCGGCCGTGGCCGTCGTGCTATCGGTTCTATCCGCAACGTTCTTCGCGAAGAAAAGAAAGCTGCTGAAGAAAAGGTATGGTCAAACATTGCAGTTGGCGATCGTTTCACAGGTACTGTTAAGTCACTCACCAGCTATGGCGCATTTGTTGACATCGGCGGTGTTGACGGTATGGTTCATATTTCTGAACTTTCTTGGGCTCGTATTAAGAATCCCGCTGAAGTTGTTGCAGTTGGCGATACTATCGAAGTATACGTTAAGGATCTTGATGCTGATAAGAAGAAGATTTCTCTCGGCTACAAGAAGGCAGAGGATAACCCCTGGGCTATCTTCCAAAACAATTACAGTGTTGACGACGTTGTTAAGGCAACCATCGTTAGCATGACCACCTATGGTGCATTTGCTCGCATCATTCCCGGTATTGATGGTCTTATCCACATTTCTCAGATTGCTAACAAGCGCATCAACAAGCCCGCTGATGAATTAACCATCGGTCAGGAAGTTGAAGCTAAGATTACTGCTATCGACCTTGAAAAGAAGCGCATCAGTCTTTCAATTCGTGCTTTATTGCCTGAAGAAGAAGCTGCTCCCGCTGAAGAAGTAGTTGAAGAAGCAGTTGAAGCTCCCGCTGAAGAAGCTGCTGAATAATTAAAACAAAAAATTAACACCGCTCGAAAGAGCGGTGTTTTTTATGTATTTATCTACCCGTAAAATCGCGTTCAACGGTTATTACACAACGAAATGTTGGGTTGATAAGCTTTGCAATTTGCGAGATTTTTTCTTTTAGTTCTTTTTCATCAAGTTTAACTTCTTGGGGAACGACCACGTCAAACACGAGGTTTGTTTGGGTATCGGCCATTGGGGTCATACGAAAATCGTGAAGAGTAAGGTTTTCGTTTATTACCTTTATACCGTCGCTTAACTGTTGACGAGTAAAGGCAACCTCTTCGTTATTGACGTCCATAGGGTCCATGTGAATTACAAGTGATACTCCAAGGGTTTCGTAAATATCTTTTTCGCAAAGGTCTATTTGTTCGTGGCAGTGAACAATATTAATATCTTGAGGTACTTCAACGTGAACTGATGCAAAAAGTCGACCGGGACCGTAGTTATGCACCATAAGGTCGTGGATGCCCACAAAATCCTCGCGGGATAATATAGCTTGCTCGATATCGGTTATAAGCTCGGGGGAGGGTGGCTCGCCCAAAATACGGTTTAAGGTTTCTTTAGCGGCATTAATACCTGCAAAAAGGATAAACAACGCAACTGCAATACCCATAACCGCGTCTAGATTGAAAGGGACTTTTACTAATTTACTTATTGTAACTGAAAGTAAAATAACGGCGGTTGCGATTGAATCGTTAAGTGAATCCTGCGCGGTAGCAAGTAGGGTTTCAGATTCAATTTTTTTGCCTAGCTTACGGTTAAAGAAGAAAAGCCAAAGCTTAAACACAACTGAAACGGTCAAAACAATAATCGAAACCAAAGAATATGTAGGCATTGGTGTGCCGTCGATTAAAGCACTGACTGAGGTTTTCATCAGTTCGAAGCCGACAAGCAAAATCAAGATTGCCACAATAAAAGCCGACATATATTCAATTCTGCCGTGACCAAACGGGTGATCCTTATCTGCGGGCTTGTTTGAAAGCTTAAAGCCGAGAATTGTTATAACCGATGAACCCATATCCGAAAGGTTGTTAAAACCGTCGGCAACGATTGAAATACTGTGTGTAAGTGCACCAACAGTAATTTTAAAAGCACAAAGCAGTAGGTTGCATATTATTCCAACAATACCGCTTAAAGACCCATACTGTTCGCGTGTAGCATTGTCTTTTACATCTTCGGGGTTCTTAACAAAAAGGCGGGTGAGAAGCGTTGTCATTACATTTTAGCCCCTTTAGCGCCCTTTGCACCACCGAAGGATACACCCGATAATATATTGGTGTCGATGGTGTAGGTGATGTTTTCGCGACCGCGTTGACGGCGGAAAGCAAGGTCAATCATACGGTCAATAAGTTCAGTGTATTTTACACCTGTTGCTTCCCACAAGTAGAAAGCAAGTGAACCTGGAATAGTGTTAATTTCGTTAGCGTAAACCGTATCGGTTGAGGTATCAATCATAAAGTCGATACGAACAACACCGTTAGCGCCGATTGCTTTAAATACTTTACAAGCCAAATCACGGATTTCAGCCGATTTTTCTTCACTTAAGTCAGCGGGGATTTTACGACCAAGGGAAGCCATACCCTTGCTTGGACCACCCTTTTTAGAGTTGCCCATATACTTATCTTCGTAAGATA
>JAZQWD010000104.1:0-6436 GCA_045632165.1 Acutalibacteraceae bacterium
AAACAGTCGTTCATTTTATTTAAGCATCTCCTTTAAAATAGCGGGAACTGTGTTGAGTGCTTCTTCAATCTTAGAAGCATCTTTACCGCCAGCCATAGCGCTATCGGGCTTACCGCCGCCGTTACCGCCGCAAATCTTAGCGATTTCGCGAACCAAGTTACCTGCGTGAGCACCCTTTGAAACAGCTACTTTACCGCAAGCTGCCGCGAAGGTGAGTTTTTCACCGTTTACTGCAGCTAAAACGATAACAGTATCTTCGTTTTCGGCTTTAACGGTGTCGGTCATTTTGCGTAAATCATCGGCAGTGCCATCGATTTTTGCAACCGCAACCTTAACGTCGTTAACCATAACTGCTTTACCTAAAATATCATCAAGTTTACCGCCTGCAAGTTTTGCTTCGGCTTTTTCAAGTAAACGCGCGGTTTCTTTAAGTTCAGCCATAACAGCGGTAGCACGCTTTGCAATTTCGTTTGCGTTTTGTGCCTTTAAGATTGTTGCGGTTTCATTAGCAAGGGTAATATTATTGTAAAGAACGTTTAATACGCCACTACCTGTAACTGCTTCAATACGACGCACACCTGCGGCAACGCTGCTTTCACTAACAATGTGGAAAAGACCGATTTTAGCGGTATTGTCAACGTGGGTACCGCCGCAAAGTTCAACAGATGTATCAGCGGCAGCAACAACACGGACAACCTCGCCGTATTTTTCGCCGAATAATGCCATAGCGCCAAGTGCTTTAGCTTCAGCAATAGGCATTTCTTTATTCATAACTTCAATACCGCTTAAAATAGCGTTATTTACAAATTCTTCAACTTTTGCGATTTCTTCAGCGGTAAGGGCAGAGAAGTGGGTAAAGTCGAAACGAACTGCCTTTTCGTTAACAAGCTGACCCGCTTGTTCAACGTGAGTACCGAGGACAGAACGAAGACCTGCTTGTAAGAGGTGAGCCGCGGTATGGTTACGGCGAATAGCCGCACGTTTAACGTTGTCAATTTCAACCGAAACAGTGCTATCGACAGAGATTTCACCGCTTTGAACGGTACCGAAGTGGGTAAATATACCGCTTGAGTTTTTCTTAACGTCGTATACGTTAAATACAAAGCCGTCAGCAGTAATAACACCGCTGTCACCAACCTGACCGCCGCTTTCAGCATAGCAAACGGTTTTATCTAAAACGATGATTGCTTTGTTGCCTGCAGTTGTGGTTAAGGTATGTTCGCTGTCCACTACAATATCTAAAACCTTTGCATCGCACTTGTTATCAGTATAACCCAAAAATTCGGTTGCCTCAATGTTATCAAAGGTCAAGTCGTTAGATTTCCAGCTTTCACCGTCAGACGCCTTGCGAGCATTTCTTGCTTTTTGACGTTGTTCGTTCATACATTCCTTAAACTTTTCTTCATCAAGGGTCATACCTTTTTCAGCAAGAATATCTTTAGTTAAGTCAATGGGGAAGCCGTAAGTATCGTAAAGCTTAAATGCGTCTTCACCAGAAAGCATACCACCGTTTTTAGTAAGCGCCTCAAGCATTGAAAGACCTTGGTCAACGGTTTTATTAAAGGATGCTTCTTCGTTGGTGATAACCTTTGTAATAAGCTCCTTCTTTTCGATAAGTTCGGGATAGCCCGATTTGTTTTCATTAATTACGGTATCGCAAAGTTCCATAAAGAATGTGCGATTAATACCAATAAGCTTACCGTGACGAACAGCACGACGGATGATACGTCTTAATACGTAACCACGGCCTTCGTTAGAGGGGATGATACCGTCACTAATCATAAAGGTTGCGGCACGTGCGTGGTCGGTAATAGCACGGATAGAAACGTCGGTAGAGTGGTCTTTGCCGTATTCTTTACCTGAAATAGCGCAAACCTTGTCGAGAATGTTTCTGATAGTGTCAACCTCAAACATATTGTCAACACCCTGCATTACACAAGCAAGACGTTCAAGACCCATACCGGTATCAATATTTTTATGTTCAAGCTCGGTATAAGTGCCGTCACCCATATTATTAAATTGCGAAAATACGTTGTTCCAAATTTCCATATATCTGTCGCAATCGCAACCGGGTTTACAGTCGGGCGAGCCACAGCCGTATTTTTCGCCGCGGTCAAAATAGATTTCACTACAAGGACCGCAAGGACCTGTACCATGTTCCCAAAAGTTGTCGGCCTTGCCCATTCTTACAATACGTTCTTCAGGCACACCGATAACGTCACGCCATAAAACATACGCTTCATCGTCCTCTTCATAAACTGACGGCCATAATAATTCTTCGGGAATTTCAAGGGTTTTGGTCAAATATTCCCAAGCCCAAGCGATAGCTTCATTTTTAAAGTAATCACCGAACGAGAAGTTACCAAGCATTTCAAAGAAAGTACCGTGACGCGCAGTAATACCAACACGTTCAAGGTCAGGTGTACGGATGCACTTTTGGCAGGTGGTAACACGATTACGTGGAGGGGTAACCTCGCCTGTAAAGTACTTTTTCATCGGTGCCATACCCGAGTTTATTAAAAGTAAAGATTTGTCGTTGTTGGGTACCAAAGAAAAGCTACCAAGACGTAAATGTCCCTTAGATTCAAAGTATGAAAGATAGCTTTCGCGAAGGTCGTTAAGTGAAGTCCATTTCATTTTAAAAACATCCCTTTAATTAAAATTAAACATACTCTATTATTATATACTTATAGTTAATATTTGTCAACTGTAAAAGGCATGAAAAGTCAGATATAAAATTGTGATTTATAGTGTGTTTTATCTTATACATCTATTGAAATATATTTGTTGAAAGTTTTATAATTGAATATTGATAATATTTTCAAAGTATGATAAACTTACTGTGTAAGATTTTATAAAAAAGATGGTGTAAATAGTGGGACTTTTGAATTGGATGACAGATAAAATTATTGATAAAGCTACTGATATAGCAAAAGATAAAATTGATGATTTTGTTTTTGAAAAAACAGTTGAGCATATTGCCAAGCAACATTCAGTAGAAAAAATCGTAAAAAATAGTGTTTCGCCAAATCACTTGTTTATTATCAAAGAAACGAAATCGAGTTATGCAGTAAAAGATGAAGCCGAAAACATTAAGTATAATATAAAAATAGAAGGTTCAAAATCTCGATGTTTATCTGTTCGTTTATATGATTGTTTGGGAAATGAAGTGGGTAAGGTTATACTGGAATCTAAGAATTTTGCAGAAAGTTATGTTTTTTATTTAAATGGTGATAAACTGGGAAATTTAAAAATCAGTTCATTATTTGGTATGAATTATGAAATTGATTTTAAGGACTGGAAAATAGATGTGGTATTAACTGAATTTAAAACAAATATTATGGATAATGCAGGAAATATCATTATAAAATTAAATTATTCAATGACGGATAATGTATCTTATATTTTGGAATATAACGAGAAAGAAAATGAGCTTATCGCTTTACTGCTACTAATGGCAATCTATATTATAAAATCTAGATAATAAAACACAGGGGAAAAACCTGTGTTTTTCTTTGTTTATTCTATTGTTTCCATAATTTTATCCGCGGTTTCGGCAAAAATTTCGGCGCAGGATTTCGTTTGAAGCACAGTATTTTCACAAAAAACGATAATTATATATTTTGGGTTATCGGCAGGGAAAAATCCGCAAAACCAACTTGCTAAAATTTCCCGCCCGTTTTGGAATTTTCCGGTTTGTGCCGTTGCGGTTTTGCCTGCAGCTGTAACGGTTTGGGGCAGTGCGGCGGCACCTGTACCTTCGGTTATAACGGTTTGCAAATATTTTTTTAAACTTTGGGCGGTGGCTTCACTCATTACTTTAGTGGGGTAACCGCTGTTATATTTTGTGAAAGTACCGTCTTTATATGTGCCGTCAACAAGGGAAGGCATATAGTATTTACCATCATTTGCGATTGCAGAATATAAAGTTAGCATAGATACGGGGGAAGCGGTAAAATCGCCTTGTCCAATGCTGAAATTTGCTAAATGCGCCTCGTTTTGCAGTTTGATTTTTTGGGGGATAATTCCGTTAGCGGTGTAAATGCCGTCACAAAGCTTTATTTTTTTGCCAAATTGAAGTGTGTCTGCCATTTTATAAACACTGTTACCACCTGCTTTAAGCGCTAAATTAAAGAAATATGTGTTGCATGAATTTGCCAAGGCATATTCAAGTGTCATTAGTCCGTGACCGTTTCGTTCATGGCAGTTAAATGTGCGGTCAATAATTTTCATATGGCCTACACAGTTGTATTTTGTGAGACCAAGCTTATTTTCAATGGCTGCTGCAGCAACACATGGCTTAAAGCAAGAACCAACTGAATAACAGTTAATTGCGCGGTTAAAAAGTGGGGAAGACGGATCGTTTAAATATTTTGTAAGGTCTAAATTATTAAAATTAGGTCGCGAAACAATACCACGAATTTTTAGTGTATCGGCTTCCGCTACCACAATCGCGCCCTTTGTAAGCGGGTTTGCGGTGTCTTCAATAATGTTTTGAATATTAATGTCAAGTGTTGTTACAACACCGTTTGCAACAACTGAAGTATCGTTTGAAATTTCGGGTTCGACACCGCTTAAAATGTTACCAAGGCCGTCACACGCGTAAGAAAAATGTGCCGAATTTTTACTGTAAAGCAAGCTGTCATAAGCCAACTCTAAACCGCTGACACCCTTGTTATCGTTATTTACATATCCTATGGTGTGTGGAGCAATTACCGGTTCATCATCATAAAAAACGGTGGTGCATAAAATTCCGTCACAAGTAATTTCTTCGGGAAGTTCACAAAGTATTGGCTTATCGGAATTATTAAGCCGTTCACATAAGCCGTTATATTCTTTTTCATCAAGTATCGTTTTAAGAGCATCTTTAGCACGTTTTGTGTTAGATACCGCTGCAATAATTTTGTTTTTTGTGTTAGTGAGCGGTACCATATTGCAGTCATAGATTGTGCCTCTAAGGTCTGTAATTTCAAGCTTTAACCTTCCGTGCGATTTTAAAACAGCGGTGTAATCAGTTCTTGCAATAACGGCAACACGCAAAAAACCACCAAAAAACAATAAAATAAGTACAAAATAACATAATGCGCTACGGCGCGCGAAAAAGCGCCACCAAATGCGGTTTTGCATAATAAAACACCTCTTGCTTATTATTGGCAAGAGGTGTTAATTTTAATCGGCTTTCATTCGTAAAAGTGAACCCGCTTTTACGGGTTTATCATACGGAATTTTAATTGTCATCATCGGATGGGGAGCAGAGTCAATTTCTTCATTCTTTTCGTTATAAACCACATCGGCTTTAACAATAAAGGGTTCGTTATGGGGTTCTAAACAGTCAAATTCCTGACCCTTTAAGAACTTGTTTTTAAGGGTAGCAATAATCATGCCGTCTTCATAACCGTCAACTATTGCTGCAACCGAATAATCGCGTACATAACCCGCATTTGCATATGTTTGGGAATTGGTTGGTTGACCGAAATAAAAGCCCGTTGAATAATTACGGTGGCTGATTTTATTAAGTTCTTCCATAACCCATTTGGGGCAAAACCAAGTTCCTTCATAGTTTTTAAGGGAATCTAGCGCACCACGGTATGCATTGGTTGTAACCGCAACATAATAATGTGATTTTGCACGACCTTCAATTTTAATACTGTCAACACCTGCATCGCGAATTAAATCAAGATATTCTGCCATACACATATCGTTAGCATTTAAAATATAGGTGCCTTTTTCGGTTTCGGTAATGTTAAAGAACTGACCAGGACGCTTTTCTTCCATTAAAGAATAACTCCAACGGCAGGGCTGCGCACAATCGCCGCGGTTAGCATCTCTACCTGTCATATAGCTTGACAAAAGGCAACGTGATGAATATGATACACACATTGCACCGTGTGCAAACATTTCAATCTCAAGGTCCTTGGGCGTTTTTTCGCGAATTTCTTTAATCTCTTTAAGCGATAATTCACGCGCTAAAACAATACGTTTAGCGCCCAAATTATAAAAAGCATTTGCGGTTTCATAGTTGCAAATACCCGACTGAACCGATACATGCAAATCTACATCGGGTGCATACTTTTTAACCATCATAATTGTGCCTAAATCGGCAGCAATAATGGCATCAACCTTGATTTCGTTTAAGAATTTTAAAAATTCGGGTAGACGCGGAATTTCACTATTATGAGGGATAGTATTACAGGTAACGTGTACCTTAACACCGCGGTCGTGAGCGTATTTAACACCTTCTATAAGGTCTTTTTCGCCAAAGTTTGTGGCAGCGGTACGCATACCAAATTCTTCGCCTGCAAGATAAACTGCATCAGCGCCGTAATCAACCGCCGCTTTAAGACGAACTATATCACCGGCGGGGCATAAAAGTTCGGGTATATTATTTGTTGAAGTATTCATAAATCCAATTTCCGTCATTTTTTAATTTATTAAT
>JAZQWD010000105.1:0-22581 GCA_045632165.1 Acutalibacteraceae bacterium
CCTTAGTTAAATGGATATAATAAACCCCTCCTAAGGGTTAGTTATGCGTTCGATTCGCGTAGGGGGTGCCAAAAGCACTGTTATAGCAGTGCTTTTATTATTTGCGCACTTTTTGTGATTTTTTGTCGAATTGGTTGCAATTTATTTTTGCGGTGATATAATGACATTAATATAAATAAAAACCGTAGCTTTTAGAAGGTGAATTTTTTGCAAAAGGCAAAATATAACAAAAACCAAATTTTGTATATTATTGAAGCCACGCTTGAATATTTTATCGATATGATTGTTATGGGTTCTTACCTCGCAACCCTTACTGCATATCTCGGCTTTTCAGATAGTCTAACGGGAATTTTGTCATCAATCATTTCGCTCGGCGGGTTGTTCCAACTTTTATCAATGTTTATTCGCCGACAAAAAATGAAGCGGTTTGTGGTTATTTTCAGCGTTGTTAATCAACTGCTTTTCACCCTTTTATACGTTGTGCCGTTTTTTAATTTTTCGGCCTCTGCCAAAAGGATTATATTTGTCACTGTAATTATTACTGCTTATTTTGTTTACAACGTTACTCACCCAAAAAAGATTAACTGGATGATGTCGCTTGTTGATGACGGCATACGCGGTCGCTTTACCGCTAATAAAGAAATAGCATCACTGCTTAGTGGTATGGGTTTTACCTTTTTAATGGGTAACGTGGTCGACTATTTTAAAGAAAAAAACGAAATTAAAACCGCTTTTATAATTTGTGGTGCTACTATTTTTGTTTTAATGGTGGGGCATACTTTATCTATGCTTTTTACAAGCGAGGTGGCAGAAGGTGCTTTCGTACAAAAGAAAAAATTGTTTTCACAAATTGGCGAAACCTTTAAAAATAAAGACGTTCAAAAAATTACCCTTTTGTTTGTGTTTTGGCGTATAGCAAAGGGTATTGCCGAGCCCTTTAACGCGATTTATATGATTAAAGAGCTTGATTTTAGCTTGACCTTTATTTCGGTACTTTCAATTATACAGGCCGTTATACGTGTGCTATGCTCGCGCGCTCTAGGCGGTTATGCCGATAAAAATTCGTTTGCAAAAATGCTTCGTATTTGCTTTGTATTCGCCTTTTTGAGCTTTGTTGCTGTTGCGGTTGCCCGCCCCTCAAACGGCAGTATTGCCTTTGCAATTCATTTTATAACCCACGGCGTTGCCTTGGCAGGTATTAACAGCGCACTTATTAACTTAATTTTTGATTACGTACCACACCAAAATCGTGCCGATTCTTTGGCGGTTACACAGTCACTTTCGGGGCTTATGGGCTTTTTATCAACCTTTGCGGCCGGTTTTCTTGTGGACTATATTCAAAAAAATAATAATACATTCCTTGGGGTTTCGGTTTATGCACAGCAGGTGCTTAACGTAATCGCCGCTATCGCCACCATAGGTATTATGCTGTTTTTACAGTTGGGAATTATTAATAAGGAAAAGAAAGAAATATTATAGAATAACAAAAACGCCTAAAGTGTGCTAACTTTAGGCGTTTAATTTTATTTTTACAATTAATATTGAAAAGTTTGTCGAATTATGGTATTATTTGTCGGAAAAAAGCTCGTCAGCAATCGACTTAAAGGCATAGATAATAAGCGATAAAAACATAAAGGTTGCCGCAACAATATAAAAGGGTAAGTAGTACCTACCTGCGATTAAAGTTATCGTCGCAATAATTAGGCAACTAATAGACATATACTTTAAAAGCTTTGAATTTTCAGCTTTGTTAAAGTTTTTTGCGTCAATGTTTTTAAGAAGTTTGCGAAGAGTTAACAAAACAACTGCGGTAAAAGGCGCACAAGGGTAACAGGTTACCATTACCGTAGTAACAAGCCCTTCGTGACGCTGTGCTATTTGAACGTACCAAGTAACAAGCCAAGGTAACAGTATTGTAAAGCCGATAAGTACCGCTAAAAATACGGTTGTAACGATTATTGCCAGTTTAATTGGGTCAATTTTTTTCATCATAAATACCCCCTTGTTTATGGTATTATACTATATTCTTTTCAATTTGTAAATGATAAATGAGGTGATTACCGTTTTTGATTTTCTAAGGAAAAGACCTATGTTGCTTTTAGCAATAGTGTCAGCGGTTTCGGTATTGCTTATTTTTTATTCGTTTTTTACAGCTATAATATTTTCCGCTTTGTGTATTATTTTTATATTTTTATTAAATTATAAGAAGCAAGGCGGAGTTTTTATATTTTGTGGAGCTTGTCTTTTATCAGTCATACTTTCTTCCGCAAATTGCCTTAACGATATTGAACGTATGAATAAAATGGATGAAATGACTGTTAATGGTGAATTTGTAACGGTTACGGCTTCTGAAAACAGGAGTGAAAATTATTTATGTGTTGTTGAGGTCATAAAAAGCCCTGTTTTAGAAAAGGGCGACCGCCTTCAAGTAAAATATACCGGGCCTAAGCTTCGGGTTGGTCAGTCCTTCAAGGCAAACGCATATTTAACCCGTGTTTCGGGTGAGGTAGCGGCTCGCAGCTTTTATTCTGAAAATATTTATATGTTTGCGGATTTATCTAACATTGTTCTTACAAACAATAATGATTTTGTGTTAACTGCGATTGACGGCTTTCGTGAATTTATAAAGAATGAAATTTTCAAGTTTTACGGTAAAGCCGAAGCCGCGACAATGCTTGCGCTTTTAACCGGTGACCGAACTTATTTAAGTGACAGCTTTTACAGTAACATAACGGGTGCAGGTGTAATGCACGTTATGGTCGTATCGGGTATGCACCTTTCTATTATTGTTACGTTAATGCTAAACTTAATCAATAAGTTTGTTTATAATCGCTTTCTTAAAAGCTTTGTGATTTTCCTTACTATATTGGCGGTAGCGGCGGTGTGTGGTTTTACTATGTCAATACTGCGCGCGGGCATAACATATTTGTTAGTTTCGATATCGCTGCTGTTAAACCGCCAATCAAACGGCGCAAATAATTTGGGTACGGCAGTAAGCGTAATCTTACTTTTTAATCCAATGGCAATTTTCAGTGTGGCGTTACAATTATCGGTGTTATCCACCTTCGGTATATTAGGCGTTGCATTACCAATAACAAAATTTTTAAAAGACAAGAAAATAATTTGCTCAAAATGGTGTTTGACCGTTGTGTCGGCGGTGTTTATAACCGTTTCGGCAATGATTTTAACCTTACCCGTCACAATTTCGGTATTCGGGTACGTTTCAAATATGTCACTTCTCGCAAATTTGCTTATATCTTTTGCGACTACCCTTGCGATTTGTTTTTGCATAATAGGGTTTATATTATTTCCGCTGCGCGGGGTATTGTTTTATCTTTCAAATATCGTTGTAAGCTATATAAACGCGGTGATAAATTATTGCGGTTCATCGCCGTTGGCAATAAGAAAACTACCAAATTGGAGCGCATATATTGCGGCAGTAATAATATTTTTAATTTTTTATATTTTAGTTGCTTGTGCAAACCGCGATTATATGTTAAAATTAAAAAGTATTGTTGAAAATAAATTAAAGGAAGGCGGGAAACCGAAAAAATGGCTATCGTTTTTGAAGAAGCGTTAAAAAAAGCAATAAAAACAGGCGATAAGAACCTTTTTGTGCTTTTTGGTGAGGACGGGTATTTAAAAAGCATCTACGTAGAAAAGCTAACTAAAACCGTTACCACGACCGACGACGTTTTTAACTATCAACGCTTTGAAGCGGATTCCCCTTTGCAGGAGGTTTACGACGCGGTACAGCAATTCCCAATGATGAACGACAAAAAGGTTGTTATTTTAAGGGATTTTGATTATCTTTCCGCTGATGCCGACGATTATAATAAGCTTATTGATTTATTATCCGACGTACCCGAAACTACAATGCTTGTTTTGTGGTTTGACGCGTTTGAATTTGAACTTAAGAAAAACCCGAAGTTTGATAAAATTATAAAATCCGTTGAAAAGGTAAACGGCCTTGTGGTTCGACTAAACCATAAGCGCGGGGCAGAGCTTGAAAAAATGCTTAACGACGGTGCGCTAAAGCGCGGCTGTAAAATGGAAAACGGCGCGGCCAAGCTTTTAATTGAAAACGCGGGCGACGACCTTAATACTTTGCGAAACGAACTCGAAAAGCTTTGTGCCTATGCTAAGGGTGAAACCATTACAAAAGCAGTGGTTGAAAAGGTATCAACCAAAACGGTCGAAACCGATATTTATGCTTTGGCTAATAAAATTTTAAAGTGCGAGCTTCAGCCGGCTTATGCGATTTTAGACGATTTGTTCTTTATGCGGGTTGAACCGATTATTATTTTAAGCACAATTTCGGCAGTTTACGTGGATATGTACCGTGTGCTTACTGCCAGAAGCAAAAACGTTAATATTAATCAAGTGGCTGAAGATTTTGCCTATGGTAATCGCACCTTTGCGCTTGAAAATGCGGGTTATAATTTAAAGAAGTTCGATTTTAATAAGCTTTATTTAAGCTTTAAGGCGTTAACTAAAGCCGACGCTGCGCTAAAATCCTTTAGCGGTGACGAGCGTGTGATTCTTGAAAAACTTATTGTAGAACTTTCTTATATCGCGGTAAAGGGTGAAAGCGTTGATTAAACTGGATATGCCCATTATCGTTGAGGGCAAGTATGACAAAATCACCCTTGAAAACGTGGTCGATACTTTAATAATTTCAACCGACGGCTTTCGTATATTTAAAAACAAAGAAATGTGCGAACTTATCCGTACCCTTTCAAAAGAAAAGGGTATAATAATTATGACCGATAGCGACGGCGCAGGTCAGGTTATAAGAAATTATATTAAAAACATTGCATCAGACGGCAAAATTATAAACGTTTACGTGCCACAGCTAAAGGGTAAAGAAAAGCGTAAGGCAACCGCCTCTAAAGAGGGCTTTTTAGGTGTTGAAGGGCTTTCAAAAGAAATTTTAAGCCAAACACTTTTAAAGTACGGCGTGCAAAGCGAGTTTTGTGATGAACCGCGCAAACGCATAACCAAGGCGGATTTTTACGAATTAGGGCTTTCGGGAACTCAAAATAGCGGTGAAAACCGAAAGAAATTAATTTCGGCTTTGAATTTGCCGTCTACTTTGTCAAGCAGTGCACTTTTAGATGTAGTAAATACACTATATACTTATAATGAATTTGTAGTTATTGCCGAAAAAGTTTTAAATTAAAAATTTATGTTTTTTATTTAAGGATTTTATGATATAATACCACTATGTTTTTTAAAAAAGGCGGGGAATTAGAAAATGCAAAAAATCGGTTTTGATAATTCAGAATATATTAAACTTCAGTCACAAAAAATTCTTGACCGAATTGAAAGCTTTGGCGACAAACTTTATCTTGAATTTGGCGGCAAGCTTTTTGACGATTTTCACGCTGCCCGCGTTTTGCCCGGTTTTGAGCCCGACGCAAAGGTTAAAATGCTTTTACAGCTTAAAGACGATGCCGAAGTGGTTATTGTTATCAATGCCGATGCTATTGAAAAAAATAAGCGCCGTGGTGATTTGGGCATCACCTACGACCTTGAAACTTTACGCCTTATAGATGCTTTTCGTAGAATAGGGTTATACGTTGGTAGCGTTGTAATTACCTGCTTTGCGGGTCAACGCTCGGCTGAGGCATTTGAAAAGCGCCTTAATGCCTTAGGTGTTAAAACCTACCGCCATTACGCTATTCCCGATTATCCCGCAAATATTCCTTTTATCGTTAGTGATGAGGGCTTTGGTAAAAACGATTATATTGAAACCGAAAGAAAGCTTGTTGTGGTTACTGCTCCCGGTCCCGGTAGCGGTAAAATGGCCACCTGTTTATCACAGCTTTACCACGAAAATAAACGCGGTATAAAGGCGGGCTATGCAAAGTTCGAAACCTTCCCTGTGTGGAATTTGCCCTTAAAACATCCTGTTAACGTTGCTTATGAAGCCGCAACTGCCGACCTTAACGACGTTAATATGATTGATCCGTTGCATTTGGAAGCATATAACCAAATGGCAACCAACTATAACCGCGATATTGAAATTTTCCCCGTTTTAAATGCTATTTTAGAAACTATTATGGGCACTTCGCCATATAAGAGCCCAACCGATATGGGTGTAAATATGGTTGGCTTTGCAGTTACTGACGAAGAAGCAGTGATTAATGCCGCCAAGCAGGAAATTATCCGCCGTTATTATGCCGCCCTTGTAAACGTTACACAGGGTATGAGTGATATGTCTGCCGCTACTAAAATTGAATTTTTGATGAAGCAGGTTGGCGTTACTATTGCCGACCGCCCCGTTGTTGATGCGGCTTTGCAAAAAGCCGAAGAAACCGGTGCGCCTGCAGTCGCGCTTGAGCTTCCAAACGGTAAAATTGTGACAGGTAAAACCTCTAGTCTTTTGGGTGCATCCTCTGCATTACTTCTTAATTGTCTTAAAGAGCTTGCAGGCATACCCGATGATATTAACTTAATTTCTTCTACTATTATTGAACCCGTGCAAAAGCTTAAAACTGAAATTATGGGTAACCACAATCCGCGTTTGCACACTGACGAAATTTTAGAAGCGCTTTCAATTTGCGCAGTTACAAGCGACGTGGCAAAAATTGCTTTACAGCAAGCACATAAGCTTAAGGGATGCGAGGCACACTCGTCGGTTATTCTTTCCCGCGTGGATGATGACGTTTTCCGAAAACTTGGGGTTAATATGACCTTTGAACCAAGATATCAAACCAAAAAATTATATCACGATTAAATTATATACGGCAGAATTTACTGCCGTATATTTTTTGGCATTAATTTGTTAAATATAAATGTGTTATATAGTGGAAGATGTCGTTTTTTGTGTAAATTTCACAAAATTTGACAAAAACTTTTTCTTGCACTTTTAGAAAACTAACAAAAACTACTTGAAAATACCAAATTTTACTGATATAATTGAAATGGTTTCTTGCGCCTTTTTATAAAAAGGCAAATTTCAAAGAATGGAGTGTTACCATTGAAAAGTAAAAAATGCGTAGCTATGCTTCTGGCCGGCGGTCAGGGCAGCAGATTAGGTGTACTTACCGGTAAAATTGCAAAACCGGCTGTGCCCTATGGCGGTAAATATCGTATTATCGACTTTCCGCTTTCTAACTGTACAAACTCTGGTATTGATACTGTTGGTATTCTTACACAGTATAAGCCCCTTGAACTTAACGATTACGTTGGCTCGGGTAAGGCATGGGATTTAGACCGTCTTGACGGCGGCGTACATATTTTGCCCCCTTATCAAAGTCAACAAGGCGGTGACTGGTATAAAGGCACTGCAAACGCTATCTATCAAAACTTATCGTTTATTGAACGATACAACCCCGAATACGTTTTGATTTTGTCGGGCGACCATATTTATAAAATGGATTATTCCGATATGCTTAATCAACACGTTGAAAGCGGTGCAGGTTGTACTATTGCCGTTTTAGACGTTTCTTTAGAAGAAGCAAGCCGTTTCGGTATTATGAACACTAATCCCGACGGTACAATTTATGAATTTGAAGAAAAGCCGAAGAATCCTAAGAGCACCTTGGCTTCTATGGGTATTTATATCTTCGATTGGGAAAAGCTTCGCTATTATCTTACCGAAGATGAAAAAGACCCCAATTCTTCAAACGACTTTGGTAAAAATATTATTCCCGCAATGCTTAATGGCGGCGAATTATTAAAGGTTTACCGCTTTAACGATTATTGGAAGGACGTTGGTACGGTTGATTCCTTGTGGGATGCTAACCTTGACCTTTTAAATCCTAACCTTAATCTTGATTTAGCTGATAAGAACTGGAAGATTTATTCTAAAACTACCGGTACTTCACCTCAGTATATTTCTGACACTGCAAAGGTTGAAAACTCACTTATCACCAACGGTTGCGAAATTTACGGTAGCGTTGATTATTCAGTTTTGTTTAAAGACGTTACTGTTGAAGAAGGCGCAAGTGTTGATTATTCACTTGTAATGCCCGGCGCAGTAATTAAAAAGGGCGCAAAGGTGCGTTATGCAATTATTGCTGAAAACGTTGTTGTTGAAGAGGGTGCTACCGTTGGCGGCGACCCCGCAGTTGTAGGCAGTGATAATTGGGGTATTACCGTTATCGGTGATAATCTTACCGTTGGCAAAAATGCAGATATTTCTGCAAACAAAATGATAACTGAAAACGTAGAGGAGGGCGCAAAAATATGAGAACTTCATTAGTTGCAGGTATTATCTTCGCAAATGCCGAGGATAATATGCTTAAAAAATTAACCTCTAACCGTTCAATGGCTTCTGTTCCGTTTGGCGCAAGATTCCGTATTATCGACTTTGCGCTTTCTAACCTTGTTAATGCAGGTGTTTCTTCGGTGGGTATTATCACTAAAGAAAATTACCGTTCACTTATGGACCACGTTGGCAATGGCGTTGCTTGGGACCTTGACCGTAAAAACGGTGGTTTGTATATTTTACCTCCCTATTTAACACGTGGGGTTAGAAAATACACCGATACGGTTGATGCACTTTACAATGCGATGGATTATTTAAACCGTTGCGGTAGCGAATATATCGCTGTTTGCGACTCTTATGCGTTGGCTAACATTGATATTAGTGCTGCGGTTAAAGCACATATCGAAAAAGGTGCTGATATTACCGTGGTTTACCACAAGGGCACTTTACCCGAAGCTGCAGGCAAAAAGCTTGTTTTAAGTCTTGCTGATGATGGTCGCATTACAAAAATGACCAATTCACAGGTAGAAGAAGCTGCTTACAGTATGGGCGTTAGCATTATTAAGCGTGATTTGTTTATTAAAATCATTAAAGAAGCTTATGATGAAGAAATCAAGAATTATGAAAAAGACGTTTTACCAAAGTCACTTTCGACATTAAAGGTTTACGGCTTTGAACACGAGGGCTTTGTTGCTGTGCTCGATAATACACATACCTATTATCAAGCATCTATGGCTCTTCTTGATAAAGAAGTTAGAAAAGACCTCTTTAATAAAGAACGTCCTATTTTAACCAAAACCCGTGATGATATGCCTACCCGTTACGGTATTGAATCTGAGGTTAAAAATTCACTTCTCGGTGACGGTTGCGAAATTTACGGTACCGTTAAAAACAGTATCTTGTTCCGTGGTGTTAAGGTTGCAAAGGGTGCGGTTGTTGAAAATTGTATTTTAATGCAAGAAACTATCGTTGAACCCGATGCAGTGCTCGATAACGTTATTGCTGATAAAAATTCAGTTATAAGTGAAAAAGTAGTGCTTAAGGGTACAACTGAGCATCACTGCTTTGTAAGAAAGTCGCAAATTGTTTAAAAGGTGAAAATTTATGAAAGTTTTATTTGCTACAAGTGAAGCGTATCCTTTTGCAATGTCGGGCGGTTTGGCTGACGTTGCGGGTGCCCTTCCTAAAGCACTTCGCAAAAGATTTGTTGGTTGTCGCATTATTTTACCGCTTTACGGTACAATAAGCGAAGAAATGCGCCAAAAAATGACCTTCGTTTGCAATATTACCGTGCCTGTTGCGTGGCGCAGACAGTATTGCGGTGTTTTTGAAGCGCATGTTGACGGTGTGATTTATTATTTCATCGACAATCAGTATTACTTTAAGCGTGATTCGCTTTACGGTTACTTTGATGATGCTGAACGTTATGCGTTCTTCTCACGTGCCGTTTTAGAGGTTATTCCTCATATCGGTTTTACTCCCGATATTATCCATTGTAATGACTGGCAAACTGCATTAATTCCCGTTTATCTTGACGCTTTTTATAAACAAAACGAGCTTTATCAAAATATGAAGACCGTTTTCACTATTCATAACATTCAGTATCAAGGTAAATACGGTTACGACCTTTATAACGACGTTGTTGGTCTTCCTATTGAACGCTTCGGTATTGTTCAGTATGAAAACTGCATCAACTTTATGAAGGGCGCAATTCAGTGTGCCGATAAAATTACTACCGTTTCACCGACCTATTCGCGTGAAATTCTCGACCCGTATTATTCACACGGTCTTGACGGTATTTTAAAGGAATTTACATATAAGCTTTGCGGTATTGTAAACGGTATCGACGTTGACGTTTATAACCCCGAAACCGACCCGCTTATTTATAAGAGCTTTACTGCTGAAGATATATCGGGCAAGGCAGTTAATAAGGCAGAGCTTCAAAAAGAAATGGGTCTTCCCGTAAGAGATGACGTGCCTGTTATCGGTATCGTTACCCGCCTTGTAAAACATAAAGGTCTTGACCTTGTAAAGCACGTGTTTGAAGAGCTTTTGCAGGCCGATTTACAGTTTGCTATTCTCGGTTCGGGCGAATGGGAATTTGAAACCTTCTTCTATGAAATGGCTCAAAAATATCCCGAAAAGGTTGGTCTAAAGCTTGGCTTTAAGCCACAGCTTGCTCACCGTATTTATGCGGGCGCTGATATTTTCTTAATGCCCAGCCAAAGCGAGCCCTGCGGTCTTGCACAAATGGTTGCGCTTCGTTACGGTACAATTCCGATTGTTCGTGAAACCGGCGGTCTTAACGATACCATTAAGGATAGTGACGACGGTAAGGGTAATGGCTTTACCTTTGCAAACTATAATGCGCACGAAATGAAGGATACTATCTATCGCGCTATCGACGGCTTTAGAAATCGCGAGGGTTGGAAGATACTTCAAAAACGCGCAATGCTTTGTGACAATAGTTGGAAAACTTCCGCTAACGCATATATTGGTCTTTACAAAGAAATTTGTGATAAATAATAATAAAAAAGGGTTGTTATTTTTAACAACCCTTTCATACTGTTAATGGTGATAATATGTTAGATTATTTACTTGCCGTGCTTTACGGTATTGTTGAGGGTATAACCGAATGGTTGCCTATAAGCAGTACGGGGCACCTAATAATTTTGGAAGAGCTTTTGCCAATGAAAATACAGCCCGAAGTTTGGTCACTTTTTTTGGTTGTAATTCAGCTTGGCGCAATTTTGGCTACCGTTATTTTATTTTGGGATAAAATTTGGCCGTTCCAAAAACCCGATAAGGCAAACGGAATCAGCATTTTTAAAACAAATAGTTGGATGCTTTGGTTCAAGGTTGCGGTTGCATCTATTCCCGGTGTTTTCTTTAAGCTTTTAGGGCTTGATGAGCTATGTGATAAATATTTTTACAATGGCTTTGGTGTTGCGGTTGCCCTTGCAGTTTTCGGTGTAGCATTTATTGTTATTGAACGCTTTAACAAACTTCGCACACCAAAATATAACGACCTTGGCGATATTACTTTTTTACTTGCAACATATATTGGCTTGTTCCAGCTTCTTGCCGCGGCATTCCCCGGCACTAGCCGCTCGGGTGCTACGATTATCGGCGCGTTAATTTTAGGCGCTTCGCGTGTTGCCGCGTCTGAATTCACCTTTGTTTTAGCAATTCCCGCAATGCTTGGCGCTAGTCTTTTTGAATTTAAGGACTTTTTAGAAGCTGATATAGTAATAAGCAATAAAGAAATTGCTGTTTTGGTAATTGGTGTTATCGTTGCCTTTGCAGTTTCGGTTTTGGCTATAAAATTCCTTATGGGTTATATCAAAAAACGCGACTTTACCGTTTTCGGTTATTATCGTATAGCACTTGGTATAATAGTGCTATTATATTTTATTATAAGGTAGGTAAAAAACGTGGAAGTTAAAAAAATTCATTTAAAAGATCATTTCCCATTTTTGGGTGAAAATGGCTGTGATCCAATTTTAACAACTTATATTCAGTATAATATGACCGAAATGAAGCAAGAAACCCGTAAACGCCCGACACTTTTGATTTGCCCCGGCGGTGGATATAGTATGTGCTCACAGCGCGAGTCTGAACCGATTGCTTTGGCATTTATGCCCTTTGGTATGAACGCGTTTATACTTAATTATTCGGTTGCACCCAATAAATTCCCTACACAAATAAGGGAAGTTGCCGCTGCTATGGAATTATTGTATGAAAATCAGGACGAATGGCACGTTGATACCGAAAAAATTACAATAATCGGTTTTTCGGCAGGCGGCCACTTGGCGGCGCATTATTCGACAAGCTTCGACATTCCCGAAGTGCGCGAGGTTTTCCCGCAGTCAAAAGCTGTTAACGGCTCAATTTTGTCGTATCCCGTAATTGTTTCGGATAAGGGCAAATGTCACGAGGGTTCGTTTAAAAATTTAACGGGTGAATATCCCTTGGGTGAAGAAAATTATAAGCGCTTTTCGCTTGATAACTGTGTAGATGAAAACACACCCCCTGCATTTATATGGCATACCTCTTTTGATAGAGGTGTACCTGTTGAAAGTGCACTTCGGTATGCAATGGCTATGGCAAATAATAATCGCCCATTTGAATTACACGTTTATCCCTATGGTGGCCATGGCGGTTCAACTTTTGACTATCAAACACAAACTGAACCTAATGAAATTTCAAAATATAACAGCCGTTGGGTTAAAGAAGCGGGCGAGTGGCTTAAATTAATGAATTTGTTGTAAAAATAACACGGATGAACCGTTTTTGTTCATCCGTGTTTTAATATCTATTCAAATTGTAGTTTATCGGGCTAACGCTCAATTCGTAATTCGTAATGCGTAATTCGTAATTATTGTACAAACCAATTAATATACGTCGCGAAGCGACACCTTACCTCTTCACTATTACCTCTTACCTATTACCTTGCGTAAGCAATAAACCCCAATTTTACGGTTGCTTTGATGATTTAATGCGAAAAAGTGAATTGTTATTGCAATTTGAAAATTATTGTGATATACTGATATAAATATTTTTAAAAATAGGTGAGAAAAAATGACTACGTCTCAAATTGTAATTTTGGTCGCCATTGTTATTTACCTTGTTGGAATGGTAGTTATAGGCGCCCTTTTTACAAAGAAAAACAAAAGTTCGGATGATTTTTATCTCGGTGGCAGAAAATTAGGTCCGTTCGTTACCGCAATGAGCGCTGAAGCATCTGATATGTCGGGTTGGCTTTTAATGGGTCTTCCTGCGGTTGCTTTAATGTGCGGTTTACCCGAAGCAACTTGGACCGCTGTCGGCCTTGCTATCGGTACATATATTAACTGGCTTATTGTTGCAAAGCGTTTAAGAGTTTATACTCAACGTGTTGATGCTTTCACTTTGCCTGACTTTTTCAGCAAGCGTTTTGGTGATAAAAAGCATATAATTTCTACAATAGCTGCAGTTATTATCGTTGTTTTCTTTATTCCTTACACCGCTTCGGGCTTTGCGGCTTGCGGTAAGCTTTTTGCTTCGCTTTTCGGTATGGATTACGTTACCGCAATGATTTTGAGCGCAATCGTTATTATGGTTTACTGCACCTTAGGTGGCTTCTTGGCTGCTTCAACTACCGACTTTATTCAAAGTATTGTTATGACAATCGCTTTGTTTATCGTTGTTGGTCTTGGTGAAGGTGTGCTTCACGGCTTTGGCAATGTATTCGCTAATGTTTCTTCTCTTAACGGTTATCTTGATGTATTCAAGGGCTTTGATGTGGCTTCGGGCACTACAATGTCTTATGGTGCGCTTCCTGTTGCTTCCACCTTGGCTTGGGGTCTTGGTTACTTTGGTATGCCCCATATTTTGCTTCGTTTTATGGCTATTGAAGACGAAAACAAGCTTAAAACTTCAAGACGTGTTGCTTCTGTTTGGGTTGTAATTTCAATGGCAGTTGCTGTTGTAATTGGTGTTGTTGGTTACAGTCTTATGAAAGAAGGTATTGTTCCTACTTACGAAAGTGCTTCTGCTGCTGAAACCATCATCGTTGATATTTCAAAATTCTTAAGTAAGTTTGGTGTTATCCCTGCATTCACCGCAGGTATTATTCTTGCAGGTATTTTGGCATCAACTATGTCTACTGCCGATTCTCAGCTTTTGGCTGCGGCTTCAAGTATTTCACAAAACCTTGTACAAGAAACCTTTGGTGTTAAGCTTTCTGAAAAGAAATCGGTTTGGCTTGCAAGAATTTCGGTTATTGTAATTTCAATTATTGCAATTTTCTTGGCGCTTGACCCCAAAAGCTCGGTTTTCCAAATCGTTTCATTTGCTTGGGCTGGCTTTGGTGCTGCATTCGGTCCTGTTGTGTTGTTTGCACTTTTCTGGAAGCGCACAACAAAGTGGGGCGCATTCGCAGGTATGCTTTCGGGCGGTGCAATGGTATTCTTTTGGAAGTTTGTAATTCGTGCAAACTTCAAGGGCACCGTGCTTGACTTCTACGAATTGTTACCCGCGTTTATTGTTGCTTGTATTGCAATCGTAGTTGTAAGTCTTTTGACTAAAGCTCCCGAAAAGGAAATTACTGACATTTATGACGAAGTAAAGGCAAAGTAAAAATTAAGGACACGGTTTTTGTACCGTGTCCTTTTTAATATTTTGTATTTGGGAAAAGCTCGTCAACAAACCAAACGTTTGAAAGTTTAAAGGTTTTGCCCTTTAAATATTCAAGCTCGCCCGCGTCGGTTTTAAAATCAAAGGTCAGCTTATAAGAGCAAAGCGCTTGCTTATTAAAGCCAAGCTTTTTATCATCCTTTAATTTGCCGTATTTTCCGTCGCCTAAAATCGGGTGTCCGATAGATGCCATATGGGCGCGGATTTGGTGAGTGCGGCCTGTAAGTAAATCAACCTCTAAAAGTGAAAAATTGTTTTTGCTGGCCAAAACAGTGTATTTTGTAATTATCGTTAGGTTATCGTCGGTTTTGTGTTTTGAAAGATAAACCTTGTTTTTGTCCTCGTTCTTTTCAAGATACCCCGTAAGGGTTGCGGTTTTTTCTTTCGGTGTACCGTGAACAACCGTTAAATATTGTTTGCTGATTTCACGGTATTTAATTTTGTCGCACAAAATACGAAGCGCTTCGGCAGTTTTAGCGGCAATAACAATGCCTGCAGTGTTGCGGTCAATGCGGTTAGCTAAAGCGGGGCGGAATGAATGCTCATCATCGGGGTTGTATTCACCCTTGTCATATAAATAATGCTGAATTCGGGCAATTAGCGTGTCACCGTATTCGTTTTTGTCGGGGTGAACAAGTAAGCCCTGTTTTTTATTAACAAGTATTATATTTTCATCTTCATAAACAACGTCAAGCTTTGCGGGGGCAGACAAAAAGTCATACTTAGGTGCAACGGGGGTAAAAAATTCGTCGTTAATATAAGCCGAAACAACGTCGCCCACCTGAAGGCGGGTACTTATTTCGGCACGCTTGCCGTTAACCTTTATACGCTTTGTGCGAATATATTTAAACATAAGCGCGGTTGGCAGAGTGGGGCAAGCTTTGGTTATAAACTTGTCAAGCCGTTGATTAGCATCGTTTTTTGTTATGGTAAATTCTTTCATTATATCTCCTTGAAAAAATTGGAAATTTATTATATAATTTAAACGTTAAGCTTATGAAAGGGGGATAAATATGCCGGACAAAAAGAAAAACCCGCATGCAGAACATCGCAAACGAATGCGTGAAGAGATTATGCGCCAAAACAATTTTGATGCTTTGGAAAAACATCGTCTTTTAGAGCTTTTGTTGTTCGGTGCTATTCCCCGTAAAGATACAAACGAAATTGCACACGAATTGTTAGACACATTCGGTAGTGTTGCGGGTGTGCTGGATGCCGAGGTTCACGACCTCGCGGCAGTTAAGGGTATGACACAAAACGCGGCAATACATCTTAAAACTGTTATGCCGTTGGCACGTCATTATCAAGAGGATAAGTTTAAAAAGGGTTATAAATTTCAAAATATTGATGAAATGGGTAGCTATCTAATTAAAAAGCATCTTGGCAAAAAGAACGAAACCCTCGCCATTACCTGCCTTGATTCGCTGGGTAAATTTATTGCCTGTGAAATTGTAAATGAAGGCAGTGCGGCTTCGGTTGATATTACCTTTCGTGATATTGCGGCATGTGTTTTAAAGCATAATGCAGAATGGGTGATTGTGTCACATAATCACAGCACGTCTACTGCTTTGCCCAGTGAAGAAGATATTACAATGACCATCGAATTAAGAAAATCGTTATCGCAGCTTAATGTGAAACTTTTAGATCATATAATAATTTCGGGTGACGATTATGTTTCAATGAGGCAAACTGCAAAGCTAGCCCCAATTTTCAAATAAATTATACCATATAAATGTGTTGTGTCAACGGGCATTTGACAAAATCGTTTATTTGTAGTATTATATAAGATACAAAATTTTTTAAAAAACAGGAGTTGGTTTTTGTGGACGACAGTCCGGCGGGGAATATTATTCTTTTCGCAGTTTTAATTTTGTTCAGCGCTTATTTTTCAGGCACTGAAATTGCATTGGCATCGGTCAATAAAATACATATGATAAGCAAAGCGTCAAAGGGTAGTAAATCAGCGGCGCGCGTGCTTAAAATATTAGACCGTTTTGATGAAGCGCTTTCGGTATTGCTTATTGGTAATAATATTGTAAATATCGCTTGCGGTACGTTGGCTACTGCAATTACTTTACAGTTTGGCGCAGCGTGGGTTACCATAGCAACGGTTGTAGCAACTGTAGTGATTTTTGTTTTTGGTGAAATGCTACCAAAAAGGTTCGCATTTTCCTGTAACGAAAAATTTGCCGAATTTTCATCTGCTATTTTAATGCCCTTAATGTTTGTGTTAAAACCTATTTCGTTGGCTTTTACAGGGCTTACTACACTTGTGTCGCTTCCCTTTAGAAAGCACACCCAAGCGGTGGAAACTATTACCGAGGAAGAACTTGTTGATATTGTAGAAAACATTTCTACCGAGGACGGCTTTGACGAGGATAAAGGCGAGCTTGTAAAATCGGCGCTTCATTTTGACAATTTGACCGCAAGGGAAATTATGGTCAAATGGGAAGATGTGCAGAAAATTTCAACCACTCTTAAAACCCCTGAAATTTTAGAAATTGTTAAAAATTCTAAACATTCCAGAATTCCGGTTGTCGGACGTTCGGGCAAGGTAAAGGGTATTTTGCAAATCCGCAAATTTTTAAAAACCTATATGCAACGTAAAAGCAACGTTATTCTTGCAAGCATTATCGATTACCCTTTTTATATCAATGCCGAAACCGCCATTGACGACGTTTTGCGTGAAATGAGCGAACATCGCCGCAATTTGGGTCTTATTAAGGATGAAAACGGCGAGATTATCGGTATTTTAACTATTGAAGATATTTTAGAACAGCTTGTTGGCGAAATCTATGACGAGGACGACATAGGAGGTGCCGACGATGAATAACCTGTTTTTATTTATACCAATCTGTTTACTTATATTAGTTAGCGCCTTTTTCTCGGCTACAGAAATAGCTTTTTCATCAGCTAACTTAATAAGACTTAAAAACCACAAAAGCGGTAACGGTTCTATCGGTCATTTGACCGCAATGAAAATTTTAGAAAATTATGACGATTACTTAAGTACCGTTTTAATAGGTAATAATATTGCCAATATGGCAATTTCGGCTATTGCAACTATTATTGTTGTTGATTGGCTGGGCGAAGATTACACTTGGGTTTCCACCATTTCAATGACGCTTTTGGTGCTTGTTTTTGGTGAAATTATACCCAAAGTTTTAGCAAAGCAAATGCCTGAAAGCTTTTGTATTTTGTTTGCGTTACCAACCTATATTTTATCCATAATTCTAAAACCGTTAAATATTTTGGTTGCTGCTTTTGTAAACCTTGTTTCAAAGTTGTGGCAGTCGGGTGTTAGTGACGTTGATGCCGTTTCGGAAGACGATTTTGAAAATATTATCGAAATTGTAGAAGATGAGGGCGTTTTAGATGAGGAACAATGCGACCTTTTACAAAACGCGCTAGATTTTGACGAGGTGTTGGCTTACGAAATTATTACTCACCGCGTCGATTTAGAAGCACTCGATATTCGCGACCCGTACGAGGTTAACATTAAAAAGTGTTGCGAAACAACCTTCTCACGACTTCCTGTGTTTGAGGATAATGCCGACAATATAATCGGTGTGTTGCACCTTAACCATTTTTACAAAAAGTTTGTTGAAGGTAAAAAGGTTAACATACGCGAGCTTTTATTACCTGTTACCGAAGTTCATAAAACAATGCCGCTTCCCGACGTGCTTGATAAAATGCGTGAAAACAAGTGCCACATGGTAGTTGTGCTTGACGAATACGGCGGCACAATGGGTATTGTAACGATGGAAGACGTTATGGAACAGCTTGTTGGTGAAATTTGGGACGAAAACGATGAAATCGAACGTGAATTTATCGAAGTGGGGGAAAATAAATACGAAGCCGACGGCGATATGCGTGTTTATGACTTCTTTGATGAATTTGATATTGACATTGATGAAGATGAGGATTTCGAGCTTGACAGCGCTACAATCGGCGGTTGGGCACAAACAATGCTTGACGGTGAAGCCGAAGAGGGTAGTGAGTTTAGCTTTGAAAATCTTGTAATTACCATTTTACAGGTTGACGGTGTCAGAATTGAACGTCTTGCGGTTGAATATATACCGACTGAAGATGAAGAAGATGAAGACAACGAAGACGAAGAAGATGATTAAAAAAGCACCCTTGAGGCGCACTCCGTAAGGAAGTGCGCCTCAATTAAGTTTGCCCTTTCGGGCAAGTGAAGTTATCTACGATAGTGAAGTTGTCCTGCGGACAGTGAAGTTTCGCCTGCGGCGAAATGGGTAAACTTAACTTCACTTGGTCTTAATGACCAAACTTCGCTGTGAACAAAGTGAGCAACTTCACTTTTGCGTTAGCAAAAACATCACTTCACAAGCCGAAAAAAATTAGTTGCTTTTCGGCAAATATTTACCTTTCTCAAAGTATGTAACCTACTATGACACTTTCACAATCTTTGTGCAAAGTGTCTTTTGTTTTATATAGATAAAAAACGAGAGAGACAACTTCTTTACGAGGTGTCTCTCTTCGGGGTGCTTTTTTGTGGCAAAACGGGGGTTATATATTAGACAAACCCGTGGTCGTGTTATCGCCACTTTTAATGGCTTTTCCAAATGCTGAAAATTTTGTATTTTCACCCGACAATATAAAAAAGTTACATTATTTATTAAATGATAGTTTGACATAAAAACATTCGATTTAGGGGTACCCTTCGTAAGGAAGGTGCCCAAAAGGGCGGCTCTTGTATCTAAACTGAATAATTGATAGCTGTCTTTTTAATGTAACTTATACCACTTGTTTTATTGTCGGTTGATGGATTAAAGGCGTGTAGAAAATCTTATTTTACAAATCATCACTATTATTGCTTTTTCTGAATTCCTTCGGTGTGACACCGTATTTTCTTTTAAAAAGGCGGTCAAAGTAATATTGATTTGTAAAACCGATTTTATTTGAAATTTCACCAATTGTAAAGTTAGATGAAATCAAATATTCACAAGCGGCGGTTAGCCTTAAATCGTTAATATAATCCACAGTTCCTTTACCCAAAAAATTGCGGAAAAGCTTTGTAATGTATGATGTCGAAAAGCCAAAGGTTTCGGCAATGGAGGTAAGGGTTATGTCCTTCGTATAATTTTTGTTTATGTAATGCAATATTTTTTGAAGGGTATTATTTGGCGTTTGGTGGGTCGAAAGTTCGGTTGATATGAGAATTAAAAGCTCACGGATTATATTGTCAAGGAGTAGCTTTTCGTAGTTATTACGCCAAATATTTAGCTTTGTGGCGCGTTCAAAAACATTATGCAAGGGATAATATGCCTTAAAGTTGTTTTGCTTTATATGAATAGGCAGGTTAATAATTGAACTGTAAGTTTTACCGTAATAGTTATATGCATAGCCGCTGCTTGTAACCTCTTGAAACTGAAGTAGAGATTTTTCAATATCGGAAGGGGGAGTGTTTTCAAGAGTTGTAGCCGAAAAATGCACAAAATAGTATGATGAGCCCTCGGTTTCGCGGGGCTGATAAACCGTTTTTGCGGGGATAAGAACTACATCCCCTTCGGATACGCTGTAAATATCCTCCCCAATACGCATATTAAAGGAACCACTTGTGATATAAAGCAGAAGATTAGAAGAAATATACTGTGATTCCTGCGGCTGATTTTTTTGGTCAATCCAAAAGCCTTTTGGTTGTGTGGTTTTACCAAACATTTTAACGTTAACGGGTTTATCAAGGTCAACAATCATTTCTATCACCTCTTGAAAACATTATATCAGTTGTAAATTTAAATTTCAATAACAACATCTGTGTTAGTGCGATATTGTATTAAAATAAAGTGTGTAGTGCATTGAATTGATGTTTGTAAATAGTGTACAATAGAATTGTATAAGCGGGAGTAGGTTTTATGGATTTTGATGTTATTGATTATATAAATTTAACGAATGAAAAAAGGATATTCACGAAAGCTATACAGTCCGCTATAGATGCATGCACTGCAGCGGGCGGCGGAAGGGTAATTATTAAAAATGGAGTATACCGTATTGGTACCATAATTTTAAAAAGTAATGTAAATTTGCATATTGAAGAAGGCGCTGTGCTTTTAGGCTCACCCGATTGTTCAGATTATCCTGAAAGACCTAATGTAAAGCACGTAGACAGCTCGATGCTTCCGCGAAGAAGAAATGCTTGCCTTATTTTTGCCGAAGATTGTGAAAACATATCAATAACAGGCATGGGCAAAATTGATTGTAACGGACTTTCGTTTATTAAAGAAAAAGAGAATTATGAAAGCGGTTGGCGTTATGAAAGGATAGATGCACCAACCCCACCAAGAGTGGTTTTCTTCACCGGATGTAAGAATGTTAATATTAGGGATATTACAATGGTTAATCAGCCTGCGGGTTGGAGTTATTGGATACACGACTGTGATTTTGTTACCTGTGACCGCCTTAAAATAAATGCGGACGTTCAATATCCTAATAATGACGGTATTCATATTAACAGTAGCAGAAATGTTACCGTTTCAAACTGTTCAATCGTTTGCGGCGATGACTGTTTGGTTGTAAGGGCAAACAATGCTTCTCTTTCTGAAAACAAGGCTTGCGAAAGGGTTGTTGTTACAAACTGCAATTTAACAAGCTATGCCAGCGGAATTAGGATAGGTTGGCTTAACGACGGTGTTATTAAAAATTGTGCCTTTTCAAATATTGTTATGACCGATACTAACGTTGGTATTGCAATAAAGCTTCCCTTTGCGGGAGATATTGAATACGAGCCTGGGAATTGCCCCGAAGACCTGCCGCTTCATCTTGTGGACAGGGGCAGAGAAGATACTTTAATTGAAAATATATCATTTAATAACATTGTGATGGATGATATATATGCTACACCGATAGCTATAGATATTGCTGAAAGTAGGGCAACGAGGTGTAACGCAATAAGAAATATACATTTTAGTAATATACATTCTCGTGGCTTGGAATTTCCTTATTTCAAGGGCAGAAAGCAAAACATAATAAAAAACATAACTTTAAGTAACTGTACCTTTGAAAAAGTGTCCGATGAAGAGCTTCCAAACTATAAAGAACACGGTGCTTCTTGGGGAAGACCAGTAAGCAATAAAATATTCACTATGGTTGAAAACGTTGTTTTAAACGGTACGTCCTTTACAAGTCTTTAAAGGGTAAATAACCCAATATTTACCGATAGAATAATTAATTTTTGCTAGGTATAATTTTATTATCCAATCTGAAAGGAACGGTGAAACCAATTGCGAAAAACAATTAAATTTACAGCTGCAATTTTGGTGGTTTTACAAATCTTAACTATTATGCTGAGCGTATCGGCAAAAGAGGTAGAAAAAACACCGCAAGAAACGGGCGTAATAATTGAAAACGGTAAAACCGTAACCAAGGATATTACTGTAACTGCTGATGGTGAATATGAAATATCAATTGTGTTTAAGCCAATTGAGGAAAACACACAGGCGGTAGAATATTCCGTTAAGGTAGATGGGGAATATCCATTTTCGGGTGCTGAAATGTTAACAGCCCCCGTGCTTTACGAGGATGACGGTGAAATAAGAACCTTATCAAACGGGGACCAAACTGCTGCCGCACAAAAGGTGAAGGAAGGATATTTCACTTCAACCGCTTACGATAAAACAGGTGTTACACTTACACCCTACAGCTTTAACCTAACTGCAGGTAAGCACACCGTAACAATTGAAAACTTAGGTGATCGTTTCGAGCTTTCAAAGGTTTTGTTATCAAAGCCTGAAGAGGTAAAAAGCTATAAGGATTTGCTTAATGAATATTCGCAGTATAAAAAATATGACGGTAAGCAAATTGTAATAGAAGCCGAAAAGCCTTTATACCGAAACGATTATTCACTTACCGCCAAGGCCGATAACGGCAGCGCGGATATAAGCCCTAAAAGTGCTTCACATTCACTTATCAACTATATTGGTGGTTCTAACTGGAGTTCGCCTTTTCAGGAGCTTGTATGGGAAATAGACGTTCCCGAGGATGGCCTTTATAAGCTTGGCTTTAATTTTAAGCAAAATGCAATTATTAACGGTAACGCTTACCGTTGGCTTAAAATTGACGGTAAAACCCCATTTGCCGAAGCCACCAAAATAGGATTTAGCTATAAAACTGCTTGGCAGTATAAGGATATTGCCGATGAAAACGGGGACGCTTATCTTTTTTAT
>JAZQWD010000106.1:0-6156 GCA_045632165.1 Acutalibacteraceae bacterium
AGTACAATACAGTATTGAATCTTACGTTAAAGCTCAGTACAATAATGCTGACGCTAAGCTCGTTGCATTACTTAAAGAAATGATTAAGTATGGTGACTCTGCTTACGATTATGCTTACGGCAAATAATTAAACTTAAAAAAACCACCTCGAAAGAGGTGGTTTTTGTTTTGAAAATATGTAGGTTTTTTAAATTAACGGTAATGTAATAGAAAATTCGGTAGGATTTGAAAGAGATGTTATTTCTAATCCGTATTGCTCACCGTATTTAATTTTAATTCTTTCGTTTACATTCTTTAAGCCGTAGCCGTGCGAACCGCTCAAAAGCAGGTTTTCCGCTTTATCCGGTGTAATACCCGGACCGTTATCAGACACGGTAAACACAATACTTGTGCCTTTTTTATGGGCGTTGACAATAATATTTCCCGTTGTTCCGCGTAACTGTTTTATACCGTGCTCTATCGCGTTTTCGGCAAGTGGTTGTAAAATTAAATGTAGTGTTTGATTTCCTAAAATTTCTTCATCAATATTTAATTCGTAATCAAATTTATTCCCTAACACTATTTTTTCAATATCAAGGTAAGATTTTACCATTTTTATCTCTTCGTTAACGGTGCTTTCGTCCTCGTTATTGTTTAATGTTGCACGGTAGAAGTTGGAAAGATTTATTACAAGACCGCTTATTTCATCGGCATCGTTTTCAATGGCAATCCAGTTTATTGTTTGCAGGGTGTTATAAAGGAAATGGGGATTAATTTGTGCTTGCAGTGCCTTGAGTTCATATCTTTTTTGTTGAATTTCTTTTTCATATACGGTGTGAATTAACGAATCGAGTTTTTGCGCCATATCAGAAATATCGTTTGCCAAAACGCCAATTTCATCCTTTTGTGAAGAATAAAGGCGTATGCTCAAATCACCGTTCTTAATTTGCGAAATTTTTCTTGAAAGGTGGTTAATGCGTTTTGTGAATGAAAGTGAGAAGATAATATCAATTATCAAAAGCAGTACGAACGATAAAAGCATTGCAATAAAGGTTGAATGTAATATCGTGCTGCTACCCGAAACAATATCATTTTTAGGTACGTAGGTAAAAAGTTTTAAATCGTTATTAAGGGTAGAAGAAAGTATGAGAAATTCTTCATTTTCAACCTCGATATGCTTGTCCTCAATGCTTAAAATATTTTCGGGTGATGGGGCGGGGATACCATATGTAACGTTTCGGTAATAAACCGTTTTAATATCCTTTGTTGTAATTAAAAGATTATAGTTCATAAATTCGTTATTAGTTGTTTTAACAAGCGATTTAGGCCAAATAAATAAACAAAGACTGCCGCTGTGTGTTCCGTTGTCATAAATATCGTATTTATAAACTAAAAACTTACCATTAAAATACCATTGTTTATCGCCTTTTTGGTGATGATTCGGTAAGGATAGGGTATCGTAGCTGTGAATCGTTGTACGGTAGTTGTCAATATCAAACTTTGAAAAATAGGTTATTTCGCGTATAAAGGGATAAAAGCTTTTGATGTTATAAAGATGTGGTTCAAGGGTTGTTACAATTTCACGTTGCAGTTTTTCTTTATCTTCAAATTTATTATTAAAGATTTTTAAAAAATTGGGATTAGTTGCAACCTCACCGAGTACCTGTTCACAAGTATTTATTGTATCGTTCAAGCTTGTTGCAGCTTTATCAAAATAGAAATTCAGGTCTTTTTCCTTTGAAGAAAACAACAACGACCGCGACTGGTTAAAGGAAAAGACACCTAAAATCATTACAGGTATAAGTGAAATAAGTAAATAAGTGGCTAAAAGCTGGTATTTAAACTTTAAATTAAAGAATTTGTTGCTTATTAATAAGCATAATTTTTTAAACATTAATTATCACCTTTTTCTCTGTATTGAGCAGGCGTGATATTGTAAAATTTGTGGAAAATGGTAGTGAAATATGAGGATGAATCATAGCCCACCATTTTTGAAATTTCAGTAATACGAAGATTAGTGTTTTTAAGTAATTCACACGCTTTTTTCAAGCGGTATTCTTTTAAAAAATCTATAAAGTTTTTGCCGGTTTCTTTTTTGAAAAGTCGGCTTAAATGTGAAGGGGAAATATAAAGCTTTTCGGAAACAAATTCAAGTGAAATTTCGTTCATATAATCATTTTCAATGATATTAAGAGTCTTTGAAATAAGGCGGTGAACATCCGCATTGGTGTTATCGATAGTAAGCTTTTCAATAATTTCTTTAAAAAGTAATACGATCTCATCAGCAGAGTTTGAAGAAAATATTTTTACAAGAATTTCTTGCTCGCTAACCGAAAATCTATGCTTTTTATAAAGCAAATTAATTATGTTAGAGGCAATACATTTAGCATAGAGTGCAGAAAAATGCTGTGTATGCTTTAAGGTGTTGAAAAGCAGGGCAACCATTGGAACAAAATCGGTATAGTTTTCCATTTCGATAAGCAACTGTATTTTATCCATAATCATATCAACAGAAGGTGTCGCTTCGTTGCCGTTCGAAATAATATCTTTTGTTGAAATAACCAAACCTATATTGGCAAAGAAAAAATATTCACTGGTTTGGTTTATTCGTTTATATTCATCAGGAAGCTGACTTATCGGTGCAAAAGGACTGTATGTAATGCAAATTTCGGTATCATAATCGTTGCGGAAGATTTCAATAATATTTTCAAAAAATTCCTGTGATGGGGACGTTTTGTTTTGGTAAAGCGCAAGATAATTTGAATTTGGCATTGGAATTAAAACAGGTGAAGGCGCTAAAAGCTTTTGTAGCTTCTCGATAGCAACCTTTTCGCTGCTTTGTGTTTTAAGGAATTTTATTAAAACAAGTTGTGTTTCTTCCGTGCCGATATATTCAGATATATCATCGTTTGAACCGTTTAGATAATTTAAAATAATATCGTTAATTTTACTGTCATTCTTGTCGGTATTTTGACTGGTCTTAGCAGTGCATATTTCAATAGCTTCGTTAAGGGTGGAAACAAGCTCGTCAATAAAATACGGTTTTAAAAGATATTTTATAGCGCCGAAATTAATTGCGGATTGTGCGTACTGAAAATCCTTATGTGCGCTAACGAGAACAATAGTAAGCTCGGGATTATCTTTTCTTGCGGATTCGGCAAGCGTGGTTCCTAACATATCAGGCATTTGTATATCGGTTATAAGTATATCGATTTTTTCGCGTTTTAATACACTTAAAGCTTCACTTCCGCAGTCGGCAGTAAAGGTGTTAAGTGGCAACTGAAATTTTTTAATTGTATTACATATTCCGTTGCGGTCGCGAAAATCGTCATCAACTATAAGAACGTTGTACATAGATGCACTCTCCAGGCTATTATATAGTCACATTATAAACGAAAATATCATTGTTTTCAACAAAAACAAAGCAATTAATTTGTAGAAAATAAAAGGTGACAAAATAATGCAACATATATCAAAAAACTGATATTTAAATATTTATTTCTTTGTATTATAATTAAAATAAATAAAAATGGGAGGATGATTTTCATAATGTCAAGGTTTCGTAAACTGTGTGCTTTATGCCTTTGTATACTTATGACGTTAACGCTTTTTGCAAATAGCCAAACAGTTATAACTTTGTTTGCTGATGAGACAATAAAATCGAATGATAATACTATTGAAAGTGATTTTTTGCCTTCTTCATACGGCAGTTATATTGAAAAGTATAAAAACGAAAAAAATGCAACAAGCGAAATTGAAATTTCAGCTGAAAGTTTTATATCGTCTACTAATAAGAATGTAAAAATTTCACCTTGTGAGGGAGTGAATAATGCTCTCATAACTAACGGTGAAGCAGGAGAAATAGTTTGGGAATTTAGCATAAACGAAAATGCGCTTTATGAAATATATCTTACATATTTTCAATTGGAGGGCAGAAATTCACCGATAGATTTGGGAATAAAGATTGATGGTGAATTTCCTTTTTCGGATGTCGAATATAATGAATTTGATCGTATATGGTGTGATGATAGCGGTATATTGACTGATGATAACGGCGACCAATATACCCCCTCAATTTCAGAAGCTCCGCAATGGACTCAAAATGCCTTTAAAGATAAAAATGGTTATTACGGTAATAAACCGTATCGTTTTTATTTTACCGAAGGTAAGCATACAATAACTCTTGTTTGTAATGAAGAACCTTTTGCGTTAGAAAATATAATCCTAAAGGGAAGCGAAGAACTTCCAACTTATAAGGAGGTTTTAGCTGAATATAAATCAAAGGGTTATAAAGAAAGTAAAAGCGAAATCAAGTATATACAAGGCGAAGAGGCATATCAAAAGTCTGATTATTCACTTCGCGCACAATCGGATAAAACGAGCCCAAACACAAAACCGTTTTCACCCACTAAAATAAGATACAACTGCATAGGCGGTAACGCTTGGAAGTATCAATCACAGTGGATTTCGTGGAACGTTGAGGTTCCCGAAGACGGTCTTTATAAAATTGGTGTTAGATATCGCCAAGACCTTATCAAGGGTTATTTTTCTTCACGTAGGATTTATATTGATAATAAGGTACCTTTTAAAGAAGCCGAAAATCTTAAGTTCAATTATTCGGAGGATTGGCAGGTTGATGCTTTAGGTAATGATGAAGACTTTTTGTTTTATCTTACCGCAGGTACTCACGAAATTAAGCTTGAGGTTGTAACAGGTGAAATTACGGAGGTTATCGAAGGACTCCAAGGTATTTCAGACGATTTAATGTCTGTATATCGTCGCATTATCGCAATCACAGGTACAACACCGGACCAATACCGTGATTATAATATCACTGCATCAATTACCGATATGGTTGATGTTTTTAAAGCTTCTAAAATAACACTTGAAGTACAAAAAGAAAAACTTTCACAAATTTTAGGCACTAAAAATGTAAATGCTACCGCGCTTCAAACACTTGTGTCACAGCTAGAGGATATAATTGAAGACCCTGACACAATCGTTGATTCAAGTCGTTTAAGCACCTTTAGTTCGAATGTAAGCAGTTTTTCGGCTTGGCTTTTAGACCTTAAATATCAACCCCTTACTATTGACTGGTTAGCTTTAATTAGTCCAACCGAAGAATTACCCGAAGCTGAAGCAAACTTATGGGTAAGAATAAAAGCATCGGTTATGAGATTTTTCGCTTCCTTTATGGGTGCTTATCAAACCGAGTCGGATAAAAACAGTGAAACCATTACGGTTTGGTTAACTTCGGGCCGTGACCAAATGCAAATTCTTAAAAATATGGCTTCCGACTCGTTCACCCCTAAAACGGGAGTAAACGTTAATATCCGTCTTGTAAACGCTACGCTAGTTCAAGCCATACTTGCCAACAACGGTCCCGACGTGGCAATTATGGTTGCCAGAGACCAACCTGTTAATCTTGCTATTAGAAACGCGTTGGTTGACCTTTCGCAAATAGAGGGCTTTGAGGGCATTAAGGAAAACTTTAATCCTACCGCCTTTGAACCGTATTCTTACGGTGGCGGTTGCTATGGTATACCCGATACGCAAATCTTCCCAATGATGTTTTATAGAACCGATATCTTTAAGCAAATGAAGCTTGAATGTCCCGAAACTTGGGAAGAATTTTTAGCACTTGCTCCTAAGCTCCAACGCAATAATATGCGCGTGGGCATACCAAGTGCGGGAATGGGGATTTTTTCAGCGCTTTTAATGCAAAAAGGTGGAAGATTTTATAACGAAGCAAAAACCGATACCGAATGGGGTACCGACAAAGCGTATGATGCATTTTTGCAGTGGACTAATTTCTTTACCCAATACGGCTTTTCACTTGAATATAGCTTTAACAACCTTTTTAGAACAGGTGAAATGCCTATCGGTATTGCCGATTACAATATGTATAACACTATCAAGGTGACCGCTCCCGAGCTTGAGGGTATGTGGGAAATGGTAGAGCTTCCCGGTACACGTTTGGAAGACGACAAAATTGATCGAAGTGTTAATGCGTCAGGTACAGCGTCTATTATATTCAAAAATACCGACAACCCTGAAGCGGCTTGGAAATTCTTGGCATGGTGGACAGGTGACAGTGCACAACTCCGTTACGCTACCGAAATGGAATCGGTTATGGGTGTATCTGCTCGTCAAAATCCTGCAAATCTTAAAGCAATT
>JAZQWD010000107.1:0-7811 GCA_045632165.1 Acutalibacteraceae bacterium
GCCTTAACTTGAAAATCAAACTTTTTAACTGTATTAACACAGCAAAGCAAATTAAAGCTTAAAAGTTGCAAATCTATTGGTTGTTTATGTTTTTTGAATAAAAAACCTTCGGCAAGGTAAATTTTTTTAAGGTTTTCAATATGGCGCGGCAAAAGTCCGTGTTTTAATATTGAAAAAGAATTGTAAATCCGTAAATTATTGAGATATCTTTCAAAACTATTTGGCAAATATATCAAATAATGGCCCCCTTCGTCCTTTGTTATTATGCCAAAATATCTAAATTTTAAAAAAGTTGTTAAAAAATAAACAAAGCACTTGAAATAATCGTTTAAATAATGTAAAATATAAAAGTAAAAATATTAGGAGGTATATTCCAATGGTTAAAGTTGCAATTAATGGTTTCGGCCGTATCGGTCGTCTCGCATTCCGTCAAATGTTTGGTGCTGAAGGTTACGATGTAGTAGCTATCAACGACCTTACAAAGCCCTCAATGCTTGCTAATCTTCTCAAGTATGACACCGCTCAAGGCGGTTACTGTGGTTACATCGGTGAAAATCTTCACACTGTAGCTGCTGATGATGAAGCTGGCACAATCACTGTTGACGGCAAAACTCTCAAAATCTATGCTGAAAAAGACGCTAAGGATCTTCCTTGGGGCGAACTCGGTGTTGACGTAGTTCTCGAATGCACCGGTTTCTACTGCTCTAAAGAAAAGAGCCAAGCTCACATCGATGCAGGTGCTAAGAAGGTTGTTATTTCTGCTCCCGCAGGCAACGATCTTCCCACAGTTGTATTCAGCGTAAATGAAGATATCCTCACTAAAGAAGATACCATCATTTCTGCTGCTTCTTGCACCACCAACTGCCTCGCTCCTATGGCTAAGGCACTTAACGATTATGCTGCTATTCAAAGCGGTATCATGAGCACCATCCACGCTTACACCGGTGACCAAATGATCCTCGACGGTCCTCACAGAAAGGGTGACCTTCGTCGTGCACGTGCAGGCGCTGCTAACATCGTTCCTAACAGCACCGGCGCTGCTAAGGCAATCGGTCTTGTAATTCCTGAACTCAACGGCAAGCTCATCGGCTCTGCTCAACGTGTTCCTGTTGCTACCGGTTCTACCACTATCCTTACCGCTGTTGTTAAGGGTACTGACGTAACTAAGGAAGGCATCAACGCTGCTATGAAGGCTGCTGCTTCTGAATCTTTCGGTTACAACGAAGATCAAATCGTTTCTTCTGACGTTATCGGTATGCGTTACGGTTCTCTCTTCGATGCTACTCAAACAATGGTAGCTAAGATTGCTGACGACCTTTATGAAGTACAAGTTGTTTCTTGGTATGACAACGAAAACAGCTACACCAGCCAAATGGTTCGCACCATTAAGTACTTCGCTGAAATCTAATTTAGATTTTAAAATGCTTTTAAAACTCCTGCCCTTCGGGACAGGAGTTTTTTTGTTGTATTTTTTTGTATAATATGATATAATAAAATAAATATGTTTACTTGGTGAAAAATATGAGAATTTTAGCTGTGGGTGACGTTTGCGGCAGTATAGGTTGTGATTACGTCCGCAAGGTTTTACCCACTTTAAAACGCGATAAAAAAATTGATTTTGTAATAATTAATGCCGAAAATTCAGCCGACGGTAACGGTGTTACTCCCCAAAGTGCCGACTCGCTTTTAAACGTTGGCGCTAACGTTTTAACAGGTGGTAACCATTCGTTTAGAAGGGCAGAGGTCTTTGATTATTTAGAGGAAAAGGATAACGTTCTTCGCCCACATAATTTGACCGAAGCAAATTTTGGTAAGGGCTATTGCGTGGTTGATTGCGGTTTTGTAAGCGTTGCGGTTATTAATTTAAGCGGTAAGATTTATCTTGAAAAAAATGCCGCTAATTGTCCGTTTGCTACCGCTGACGAGCTTATAGAAAAAGCAAAGCAAGACGGTGCAAGAATTATTTTGGTTGATTTTCACGCTGAAGCCACAAGCGAAAAACGCGCTTTAGGTCTTTATCTTGACGGTAAGGTGTCGGCATTTTTTGGTACTCATACCCACGTTCAAACTGCTGACAGTCAAATTCTTGAAAACGGTACGGGTTACATTACCGATATTGGTATGACAGGTCCTATTGATTCGGTGCTTGGTGTTAAAAAAGAAATTATTATAAACCGTTTGAAATCTAACGATATGTCAAAATTTCAGTTAGCTGACGGCAAGTGCAGTTTAAACGGTTGCATTTTTGAAATTGATAACAAAACAGGTAAAACTGTTAATATAGAAAGAATTTGTATTTAAAATGAAAAAAATAATATCTATTATTATGGTTTTGGTGTTGTGCTTTATGGTGTGTGGATGCACTAAAAAGCAGGGTAGCGAGGCACCGCAAAAAGGGCAAAGTGTTACAGCAAATAAAAGGGACACAATAACGCTTTTGTATTCTATGTCTGACTCTTTTAACCCTTATGAAAGTATTACCGACCAAAACCGCAGAATAACAAAGTTAATATTTGAGCCACTTGTAAAAATTGACGATAATTTCAAGGCGGTTTTATGCCTTGCTAAAGAAGTTAAGGTAGAAGGTACGGTTTGTACCGTAGCGCTTCGCTCGGCACAGTTTTCTGACGGTAGTACACTCACCGCAGATGACGTTGTATATTCGTTCAATGCCGCAAAAGCTTCTAAAAGCATTTACACGTCGCGACTTTACGAAATTAAAAACGCACAGGCGGTTGATAGCAATACCATAATTTTTAATTTAACAAAGAACGACCCGTACGTTGAAAATTTGCTTGATTTTCCAATTTTTAAGGCGGGAAGCGATAAATTAACCGACGAGGATAGCGTTAAGCTAGTACCCATTGGTTGCGGAAAATACGTTTTTAATGGTGATAAAACCGAGCTCTTGCAAAACGTAAAATATTACGGTAAGCAAGGGGCGGTTAAAAAAATTCGCCTGATTAATGCGCCTGATAGTGAATCGGTTTCACATTACGTTGAAATTGGCGCCGCTGATATATATTTTAACGATATTTCCGATGGTGAAATATTTAGAATGAGCGGCCAAAAATTTGATATAAACCTTAATAATTTAGTTTATATCGGTATTAACCACTCGGTTGGTGGATTGGAAAATTTTGTGCTTCGCCAGGCAATTTCCAGTGCGCTTAATCGTGAAGCGGTTTGCAGTAATGCATATTATAACAATGCAGTACCCGCAAATGGTTTCTATAATCCCGCGTGGGAAGTGGTGAAATCCGTTCAAAATATACAAACTTTGCCAAATTCGCAAATAACTATTGAGAATTTAGAAGAAATAGGTTATAATAATCTAGATAGCGAGGGTGTTCGTTATAACGGTGGCAGAAGTTTACGCTTCAGTTTGCTTGTTAATAGCGAAAATCGTTCGCGTGTTACCGCAGCTGAATTGATTGCAGCGCAGCTTAAAGAATATGGCATAAAGGTTACTGTTGTTAAAGTAAGCTTTAATGAGTATCAAAGACGTCTTAAAAGCGGTCAGTTTCAGTTGTATTTGGGTGAGGTTAATTTTACCGAAAATATGGATATTTCTTCACTTGTTGTTCCGGGCGGTTCTGCCGCTTTTGGTGTTAAAAGCACCCCGCAACAGGTAGGCGAAGGTGAAACCCCACCATTGACCGCTGCTGAAATTGTAAATGCGTTTTACAAAGGTGAAGCAGCAATCACCGACGTTGTGTCTGCCTTGCAGACCGAAATGCCTGTAATTCCCGTTTGCTACCGCACAGGTGTGCTATTTTGTAAGGACGGCATTAAAAACGTTGGCGGTGCGTCACAAAACGATATATTTTTAAATATTGATTCATATAAACTTAAATAAATTGGAGGCATTACTATGATTGCTTATGAAACCAGATTAGGTAAGGTTGAAATCAGCGAGGACTATCTCGAAAAACTTATCGGTCACGAGGTTACTTCTTGCTTCGGCGTGGTTGGTATGGTTCCCCGCAGAGTTAAACAAAAACTTTATAACCGTTTTACAAAATCTCACATGGCTGACACAGGCATCATTGTGTCTGGCGACGGTGACAATCTTTCGGTTGAAATTCACATTGTTGTAACTTACGGTATAAACATTAATGCTATTGCAGTAAGCATTACCGAAAAGGTAAAGCACATTGTTATGGAATATACAGGTCTTGACGTTAAAAAGGTAACTGTTAAGATTGACGGCATTCAGGAATAATCTGCACGTTTTTTATAAAGGAGTGTATTAAATTTTGATTACCGGTGATATATTACGCGACGCCATTATATCGGCTGCGAATAATTTAAGCAATAACCGCAAAGCGGTTGACGATTTAAACGTTTTCCCTGTACCTGACGGTGATACGGGTACTAATATGTCAATGACAGTTGGCAATGCTGTGCGCGAGCTTGAAAAATTAAGCGGCGCAACCGCAGGTAAGGTAGCTGCTGTTAACGCTTCTGCTTTGCTTCGTGGCGCTAGAGGTAACTCTGGTGTTATCACATCACTTTTATTCCGTGGCTTTGCTAAGGGTATCGGTGATGCTGAAACCGTTTCGGCTGAAAACTTTAAGGATGCTTTTGCATTAGGTGTTGAAGCAGCTTATAAAGCAGTTATGAAGCCGACCGAAGGTACAATTTTAACAGTTGCACGTGTAGCTAGCGAATACGCAGCACGCTCATACAAAGCTGGTAAAGACGAAGTTAGCGTTTTTGAAGATGCTATCGAAGGTGCAAAAGCTGCTTTGGCTCAAACACCCGAGTTATTACCCGCGCTTAAAAAGGCAGGCGTTGTTGACGCAGGCGGTCAGGGCTTTGTTTTAATTCTTGAAGGTATGCTTTCAGTATTTAAAGATGGTGTAATTATCAAGTCAAATGCTTCTGCTGCTGTTAGCGATGATGAAGAGGAAGAATCTGCACGTAATGCTGCAGGCGAATTTGAAGGCGAAATCACCTTCACATATTGTACTGAATTTATTGTAAATCGCGCTGAAGATTGCGAAAAAGAACCTCAAGAGCTTCGCGGTTATCTTGAAACTATTGGTGACTGCGTTGTTGTAGTTGATGACGAAGAAATCATTAAGGTTCACGTTCATACCGATCACCCCGGTAACGCTATTGAAAATGCGTTAACATTCGGTTCACTTGTTCATTTAAAGATTGAAAATATGCGCGACCAGCACGAAAAGGCAAAGCACGACGCACAAAATGCTAAAGCTAAACCCGCTAAAAATGCTGACCGTACCGAAATCTTTACCCCCGCTAAACCCGAAAAGCCGGTTGGCTTTGTTTCGGTTTGTGCAGGTGACGGTCTTGCTGAATTATTTAAGGATTTAGGTGTTGACGTTATCGTATCCGGTGGTCAGACAATGAACCCGAGTACTGACGATATTTTAAGAGCGATTGAATCTACCCCCGCTGAAACTGTTTTTGTATTACCTAATAACAAAAATATTATTATGGCGGCTGAACAGGCAATTCCGATAAGCACCCGCAAGGTTATTGTTATCCATACAAGAACTATTCCGCAGGGTATCGGCGCAATGCTTGCATTTGACCCTGACGCTGAAGACAATGATAATGAAATTGCAATGCAAAATGCAATTCAGCGTATCACAACAGGTCAAATTACCTTTGCTGCACGCGATGCTGATTTTGACGGTTTCAAGATTAAGCAGGGCGAACTTATGGCAATGCTTGGCGGTAAGATTAACTTTGTTGATACCGACCTTGAAAAGAGCGTTTTAAAGCTTCTTAAAAAGATGGTTAAACCCGATAGTGAGTTTATTACCGTTATTTACGGTAGCGACGTAACAAGCCGTCAGGCAGCCGAAATTGAAGCGAAAATTCAAGCTAAGTTCGGTTCTAAGTATGAAATTACAATGATAAACGGCGGTCAACCGATTTATTACTATATCCTTTCTGTTGAATAAGGAGATATTTTTATGACAGCTTTCACTGATATTCAATATTTAAAAGGTGTCGGTGCTAAAAGGGCTGAAATTCTCAAATCTAAGGGCATCGACACAGTCGGTGCCCTTTTGCGTTTTTTTCCGCGAAAATACCGCGACTTTACAAACGTTACACCCATTATGCGTGCTTTTTTAAATGAAAACGTGTGTGTAAGGGCGAAAATCGTTACCCCTGTTGAAGAATATAAAACCAAGGGCTCAATGTCGATTTATAAGTTTATTGCCGAAGATGAAAGCGGTAGAATGTATGTAAGTCTTTTTAATCAGCGTTTTCTTGCCGAAAAGTTAAACTACGGTGGGGAATATTTGTTTTATGGCAAAATGGACGGCAGTTTTATAATGCGACAAATGAACTCACCGATTATAAAACCCACTGATTATAACGTGATTGAGCCAATTTATCCCGCCAGCAAGGAAATGTCTTCATCACAGCTTTCGCGGCTTATTAAAACGGCGGTAAAATCAGTTGAATTAACTGAAACTTTACCGCAAATTATAATTGAAAGAAACAACCTTTGTGATTTGAGGTTTGCAATAGAAAACATACATTTTCCAATGTCGCCCGAGGCATTTCACAAAGCCAAGGAACGTCTTGTTTTTGAAGAACTTTTTGTTTTGCAAACGGCATTATCTATTATTAAATTTAAATCACATTTAAAAAGCGGTTGCGTTGTAACTAGAAATTCGTTTGATGATTTCCAAAAGAATTTACCCTTTGAGCTTACAAACGCGCAAAAGCGTGTTATTAACGAATGTATAGCTGATATGCAATCGGGAAGACCTATGACGCGTCTTGTACAGGGTGACGTTGGTAGCGGTAAAACAATGGTTGCGGCAGCGCTTTGCAGTGTTGAGGCTGAAAATGGTTATCAGTCGGCTTTAATGGCACCGACCGAAATTTTGGCAGAGCAGCATTTTAAAACCTTTTCAAAAATTAATGAATATAGCGGTATAAAATGCGGGCTTTTGACTGGGTCATTAACCGCAAAACAAAAAAGTGCTGTCAAAAAGCAGTTACTTGACGGTGAAATAGACGTTATTATAGGCACACACGCTCTTATAGTTGACGACGTGCAGTTTAATAATTTGGGGCTTGTAATTACCGATGAGCAACACCGTTTTGGCGTAACACAACGCGAAAAGCTTACTAAAAAAGGTGAAAACCCACATACGCTTGTTATGTCGGCTACACCTATTCCGCAAACATTGGGGCTTATTTTGTTTGGCGACCTTGATATAAGTGTTGTTGACGAATACCCCAAAGGACGTCAAAAAATTGATACTTACTGCGTAGATTCAAGCTATCGCACCCGTATTTATAATTATATAAAGAAGTTTTTAGACGCGGGCAGACAGGGCTATATCGTTTGTCCGTTGGTTGAAGATGGGGAAGAAAGTGGCTTAAAATCTGCAAAAGAATATTATAATTCGCTTTGTGAAAACGAATTTAAAAATTATTCGGTAGGGCTTTTGCACGGCAAAATAAGCGGTAAGGAAAAGGATAAAATTATGCGCCGTTTTGCAAACGGTGAAATTCAACTTTTGGTGGCAACAACAGTAATTGAGGTTGGTATTGACGTGCCGAATGCTACGGGTATGCTTATTGAAGATGCTGACCGATTTGGTCTTTCACAGCTTCATCAATTACGCGGTAGAATTGGTCGCGGTAGTGAGAAAAGTGACTGTATTTTAATAAGCGACAGCCAAAACGAGGAAACCTTGCAACGGCTTGACGTTATTAAAAAGTCTTCAAACGGTTTTGAAATTGCCGATAAGGACTTTGAACTTCGTGGTCCGGGTGATTTTTTGGGTAACCGTCAACATGGTATACCA
>JAZQWD010000108.1:0-35390 GCA_045632165.1 Acutalibacteraceae bacterium
TATGGGTAATGCCGTTGTTAAGCTTCGTGTAAACGGCAAGCTTTATTCGGGTAACGGTATTTCTACCGACATTATTGCCGCCGCTATTAAGGCGTATATCAATGCTGTAAACAAGATTGTTTACGAGGAGGCATAATTTATTATGAAATTATCTTTTTCAACCAAAGGTTGGCACGGTCTTACCTTTGATGATTTTTGCGATATTGCAGTTGATTTAAAATTTCAGGGTATTGAGCTTCACAATATTCATAACGAGCTTTTTACCGAACGTGACGGCGCTTTTAGTAAATACGGCGCGCCTAAAACTGTAAGAAAGCTTTATGAAAAGAAGCTTTCAATTCCTTGTATTGACAGTATTTGCAATTTGGCAGATGCTTCTAAAAAAACTGAAACAATAGCCGAAATCAACGCTTGTATTGATTTGGCAACTGACCTTAATATACCTTATATCCGTGTTAAGGCATACGGCTTTGATGATATGGATTATATTAATTCTGTCATTGCTGAAATTTTGCCTAAAGCACAGGAAAAGGGTAAGGTTTTGCTTTTAGAAACTTCGGGTACTTTTGCTGACACAGCCCGTCTTCGTGATTTGCTTGATAGCTTTGCTGATGATGCTCTTGCCGCACTTTGGGATATGCATGCGCCTTATTTCTATAACGGCGAAGACGCTGAAACCACTATTAAAAATCTCGGTGCTTATGTAAAGCAGGTGCATCTTAAAGATGCTATCAAAACCGATGACGGTGTGGAATTTTGCCTTATGGGCGAGGGCGCAATGCCTATTGCCGATATGATTTTAGCGCTTCGTTCGGTTAACTTTGACGGATTTATTTCGCTTGAATGGGTTCCTGAATGGTGCGAAGAAATCGACGATATGGAAATCGTATTTTCACAGTTCGTTGCATTTATGAAGCAGTTTAGCGATACGTCAAAAAGTGACAATTCACTTTATTATAACCGTGCTCATACAGGTGTTTACGTTTGGGAAAAGGACCGTCTTATTGACTTAACCTTCTCACAAATGCTTGATAGAATTGTTGAAGAATTCCCCGACCAATATGCCTTTAAATACACAACCCTTGATTATACACGTACTTACAGTGAATTCCGTGACGACGTTGACGAATTTGCGCGTACCCTTATTTCACTTGGTGTTAAGGCAGGTACACACGTAGCTGTTTGGGCTTCAAACGTACCGCAGTGGTATATTGCGTTTTGGGCTACTGTTAAAATCGGTGCGGTTCTTGTTACTGTAAATACCGCATATAAAATACATGAGATTGAATATCTTTTGCGTCAATCCGATACACATACTCTTATCATGACCGAGGGCGCTAAGGACTGTAAATACGGTGAAATTATTGCCGAGCTTTGCCCCGAACTTGAAAATACCAAACCCGGTGAACCGCTTCACAGCAAGCGTTTGCCCTTTTTACGTAATGCAATTACGGTTGGTTTTAAGCAAAAAGGTTGCCTTACTTGGGCAGGGGCACTCGAGCGTGCAGGTCAAGTGCCGCTTTCAGAGGTTTACCGTTTGGCGGCAAAGGTTGACCGTGACGATGTATGCAATATGCAATACACTTCAGGTACAACTGGCTTCCCGAAGGGTGTAATGCTTACACACTATAACGTTGTTAATAATGGTAAGTTTATCGGCGACCAGATGGAACTTTCTACCGCTGATAGAATGATGATTCAAGTACCTATGTTCCATTGCTTCGGTATGGTACTTTCTATGACCGCCGCAATGACACACGGTGCTACTATGTGTCCGCTTCCTTACTTCTCACCCAAATCGGCTTTGGCTTGCGTTAATGCCGAGCATATCACTACCTTTAACGGTGTTCCTACAATGTTTATTGCTATGATGGAGCATCCCGATTTTGCAAAAACCGACTTTTCATATATGCGTGTTGGTATTATGGCGGGTGCAAACTGTCCTGCTGACCTTATGAAGCGCGCAACCGTTGATATGAATATGCGCGAAATTGTGTCTGTATACGGTCAAACCGAAGCAGCACCCGGTTGTACAATGAGCCGCTATTACGATAGTTTAGATGTTCGTACTGAAACCGTTGGTAGTGCTTTTGCAAACGTTGAGTGTAAGATTATTAACCCCGAAACAGGCGAAGATTGCCCGAACGGTGTAAACGGCGAATTTGTTGCTCGCGGTTATAACATTATGAAGGGTTATTACAAAATGCCCAAGGCGACTGCCGAAACTATTGATAAACAGGGCTGGCTTCATACAGGTGACCTTGCTTGCAAGGATAATGACGGCAATTATCGCATAACAGGACGTCTTAAGGATATGATAATCAGAGGCGGCGAAAATATTTATCCTAAAGAAATTGAGGAATTTATTTACACCTGCCCGAAGGTAAGTGACGTTCAGGTTATTGGTGTTCCCGATGAAAAATACGGCGAAGAAATTATGGCTTGCATTATTCTTAAGGAAGGCGAGCAAATGACTGAGGATGAAATGCGTCAATATATTGCTGACCACATGGCAAGACATAAGGTTCCGCGTTATTATGACTTTGTTGATTCCTTCCCAATGAATGCCGCAGGTAAAATTTTGAAATATAAGATGCGTGAAAACGCAGCAAAAAAATTAGGACTTTAAGGTGATTTTTTAAAAATGGTAAACGGAATAAAGGTAATTGATGCACATTGCCACATTTATCCCGAAAAAATTGCCGAACGTGCTGTAGCAGGGACTGACAATTTTTACAAATGTCAGTCCTTTTGCAAGGGTACGGTTAGCGATTTATTAAGCGAAGGTGAAAAAGCGGGGATAGACCACTTTATTGTGCAGTCGGTTGCTACCACACCAAAACAAGTAAAAAGTATTAATGAATTTATAGCTGAATCGGTTAAGAATTCTAACGGTAAGATGACAGGGCTTGGTACTTTACACCCCGACAGCGAGGATATTAAGGGCGACATTAAGCACCTTATTGAGCTTGGACTTTTGGGTGTTAAGCTTCACCCCGATATACAGGCCTTTAAAATTGACGATTACCGTTGCCTTAAAATTTATGAAGAATGTGAAAAGCAAAATCTTAAAATTTTAATGCATACGGGGGATAACCGTTATGATTATTCTAACCCTAACCGATTGCTTCCCATTTTGGAAATTTATAAAAATTTAACTATAATCGGTGCACATTTCGGCGGTTGGTCAATTTGGGATACTGCACCCGAAATTTATGCAGGCATACCCAACTTTTACGTTGACTGTTCATCAAGCTTTCCGTGGATAACTAAAGAAACCGCACTTAAAATCATAAAAACCTACGGTGCGGATAAGGTTTTGTTTGGCACTGACTATCCAATGTGGTCACCAAGCTCGGAAATGGAATATTTTTTGTCACTTCCTCTTGAAAAAAATGAAATTAGTAGTATACTAAATATGAATGCAATTAAACTATTTAACCTGGAGGGTAAAATATGAGCGAATTTAAGATGGGCACTAAGTGTGTTCAAGGTGGTTATACACCCAAAAACGGTGAACCGCGTCAAATTCCTATATATCAAAGTACTACTTATAAATACGACACAAGTGAAGATATGGGCAAGCTTTTTGACCTTGAAGCAAGCGGCTATTTTTACGCACGTCTTCAAAACCCCACTTGTGATTACGTAGCTGCAAAAATTTGCGAAATGGAAGGCGGTACTGCCGCAATGCTTACCTCATCGGGTCAAGCGGCTTCTTTCTTTGCAATTTTTAATATTGCCGGCTGTGGCGATCACGTTATTGCGTCTTCGGCAATCTATGGCGGTACCTATAATCTTTTTGCGGTTACTTTAAAGCGCATGGGTATTGAATTTACCTTTGTTGACCCCGATTGCACCGCGGAAGAATTACAAGCCGCATTTAAGCCGAATACTAAAGCGGTTTTTGGCGAAACTATTGCTAACCCTGCTTTAAACGTTATGGATATTGAAAAATTTGCAAAGGTTGCTCACGAAAACGGTGTTCCGCTTATCGTTGACAATACTTTTGCTACTCCTGTTCATTGTAGACCTTTTGAATGGGGCGCTGATATTGTTATCCATTCAACCACAAAGTATATGGACGGTCACGCAAGTGCAGTTGGCGGTTGTATTGTTGATAGCGGTAAATTTGATTGGACCAAATATCCCGAAAAATTCCCCGGTCTTTGCACACCCGATGAAAGCTATCACGGTGTTACCTATACCGAACGCTTTGGTCTTGCAGGCGCTTATATTACAAAAGCAACCGCACAATTAATGCGCGACTTTGGTTGCTGTCAACAAGCTCAAACCGCTTACGTTTTGGGTCTTGGTCTTGAAAGCTTGCATTTAAGAATTAAAAAGCACGCTGAAAACGGTCTTGCAGTTGCAAAAGCTTTACAAGCGGACGACCGTATTGCTTGGGTTCGTTTCCCACATTTAGAGGGTGACAAGAACTACGATTTAGCTATGAAATATATGCCCGACGGCGGTTGCGGTGTTGTTAGCTTTGGCATCAAGGGCGGAAGACTCGCTGCTGAAGCATTTATGAAGGAATTGAAGCTTGCTTCAATCGCTACACACGTTGCTGACGCGCGTACTTGTTGCTTGCACCCCGCAAATGCTACTCACCGTCAAATGAACGATGATGAATTAGCGGCAGCGGGCATTACTCCCGACCTTATCCGTTTTTCTTGCGGTATTGAGGATGCGGAGGATTTAATTGCCGATATTAAGCAAGCACTTGATAAAATTTAATTGAAAGTTAGGTAAAATTATGCCGATAAGAATACCAAACGATTTACCGGCCGTTAAAACATTAAATGACGAAAATATCTTTGTAATGACCGAAACCCGTGCTATTACTCAAGATATTCGCCCTTTAAAGATTTTACTTTTAAATTTAATGCCTAAAAAGATTGAAACCGAAACACAGCTTTCGCGTCTTTTAGGTAACTCGCCCTTGCAGGTAGAACTTGAGCTTATTCATACCAAAAGTCACAAGTCAAAAAACACCCCTGCCGAGCATCTTTTGGCATTTTATAAAACCTTTGATGACGTAAAGCATAAAACCTTTGACGGCCTTATTATAACCGGTGCACCTGTTGAAAATATGTCTTTTGAAGAGGTTACTTATTGGGAAGAGCTTTGCGAAATTATGGAATGGAGCAAAACCCACGTTCACTCTACTTTCCATATTTGCTGGGGCGCACAGGCGGGACTTTATTACCACTTTGGCATTGATAAAAAGCCGCTCGATAAAAAAATGTTCGGTGTATTTAAGCACAAGGCGGATTATAAAAAATCTATTTTATTCCGCGGCTTTGACGATGAGTTTATGGTACCTCATTCTCGCCATACTACCGTTGATATTGAGGATATCAAAAAGGTGCCCGAAATTAAAATTCTTGCTTCTTCTGAAGAGGCGGGGGTTTACGCTATGGCAACTGCCGAGGGTAAGCAAATTTTCATTACCGGCCATTCGGAATATGATGCAAACACCCTTGCAAATGAATATTTTAGGGATTTAAACGAAGGTAAACCTATTGAAATACCTAAGAATTATTTCCCTGATGATAACCCCGAAAACGACCCCGTTGTTACTTGGCGCTCACACGCTAACTTGCTTTACAGTAACTGGCTTAACTACTTTGTATATCAAACAACACCTTATGATATTGAACAAATAAAATAAAAATAAGGCCAAGTGTTTTTAAATACACTTGGCCGTTTTTGTTTTAAATATAATATATATATTATATTTAAATTTTGGCTTGACTTTAGCACGCTAACGTGGTAGTATGGTAGCATATTAAATTAACGAGGTAGAATTATGTTAAGATACCGTTCTGAATCGATTGATAAATTATTTCAAACTTTTTTAAATTTAGAAACTATTGAAGAATGTTATGAATATTTTGCTGACCTTTGTACTATTAAAGAGGTACAAGATATGGCGCAGCGACTTGATACCGCTATTCTTTTAGATAAGGGCTTAAGCTATCAAAAGATAATTGAAGAAATTGACGTAAGCAGTGCTACAATTGGTAGGGTTAGCAAATGTCTTAATTACGGTAGCGGCGGTTATCAAAAGGCCATTGAAAAATTAAGCGATAAGGAGAATAAATAATGAATAATAACGATTTATTTTTAAGCTTTAATGAAAAGGTGATTTTTTCTCTTCGTTCGCTTTATTCTTCTTACGGCTATTCGCAATATAAAATGAGTAAGTTTGAAGAATACGATTTATACGCGCTTAATAAGGATTTTTTAATTTCCGACAGTGTTATAACCTTTACCGACACAAACGGTAAATTGATGGCTTTAAAGCCCGACGTTACGCTCTCTATTATAAAAAATATTAAAGACGAGCCCGACACTTTAAACAAGGTTTTTTATAACGAAAACGTTTATAGAATTTCGGGTGGCTCGCACACTTATAAGGAAATTATGCAAGCAGGTCTTGAATGCTTCGGCGATATTGATTCTTACAGCGTTTGCGAGGTGATAACCTTAGCGGCTAAAAGCTTAAAGACAATAAGTGATTCTTGTGTTTTGGATATTTCACATTTAGGTCTTTTAGAAAACGTTTTTGAAAGCTTTAATGTTCCGTTATTGGCAAGACCCAAAATTTTAAAATTTATTGGTGAGAAAAATGTTCACGAAATGGCTCGCTATTGTGAAGAAATCGGTATTTCAGTCGATAATATAAACACCCTTAAATTCTTGGTATCGAAAACGGGTGATCCCTACGAGGTTATTCCCGCGCTTATAAACGAATTAGAGGGTAAGACCGATATTACACCGCTTATTGAAATGAAAACAATGTTAGCGGCACTTGATAAAGATTTAAAACCGATAGTTCGAATTGACTTTTCGGTTGTTAATGATATTAAGTATTATAACGGCATCGTATTCAAGGGCTTTATCGAGGGTATTCCCGCAAGCGTTTTATCGGGCGGTCAGTACGATAAGCTTATGCAAAAAATGAATCGCAGTTCTTCGGCTATCGGCTTTGCGGTTTATCTTGATATGCTTGAAAGATTTAAGTCAGCTACTAATGAATATGACGTTGACGTATTATTAATTTATTCTGAAAATACTGATCTTGCCGCGCTTAATAAATATGCCGATTCGCTTATTAAAAATGGCGAAAGAGTATTAGTTTCGAAAGAAACTAATAAAAATATTAAATATCGCAGTATGATAAATTTTGATTGTGAGGTGGCAAATGGTGAAATCGATGCTTAACGTAGCACTTCCTAAAGGAAGACTTGGCGAAAAGGTTTATGCGATGTTTGAAAAGGCGGGTTTTGAATGTCCATCTATAAAAGAAAACAACCGCAAGCTTATTTTTGAAAATAAAGAGGTTGGCGTTCGTTATTTCTGGGTTAAGCCATCCGACGTTGCAATTTACGTTGAACGTGGTGCTGCTGATATTGGTGTTGCAGGTAAGGACATTTTACTTGAATACACCCCCGACGTTTATGAGCTTTTAGACCTTAATATCGGTAAATGTCGTATGGCGGTAGCGGGTAAGAAGGATTTTAGATACGATATGACCCGTACATTAAGGGTTGCAACAAAATTTAAGAATATTGCAAGTGCTCACTATTTGTCAAAGGGTATGGATATTGATATTATCCACCTTAACGGCTCGATCGAAATAGCGCCGATTTTAGACCTTTCGGACGTTATTGTCGATATTGTTGAAACGGGTACAACCCTTAAGGAAAACGATTTAGAGGTTATTGAAGAAATTGTACCTATAAGCGCACGTTTTATTGCGAATAAAACAAGCTATAAGTTTAAGTCAGAGGCCATTGATAAAATTGTTAAGCAAATGGCATTAGAAGGACAGGGTTAATTATGATTAAGATTTTAAAATTCGGTGAGGTTTCTAAAGATGATATATTTGCCAGAACCGAGCCCACCGTTAACGTTGAAGCGATTGTTAGTGAAATTATTGAAAACGTAAAGCAAAACGGCGATAAGGCGCTTTATGAATATAATGAAAAGTTTGATAAAGCTAAGCTTGATAGCTTACTCGTTAGTGAGGAAGAAATTAAAGAAGCGGTAGCTTTGGTAGAACCGAAGTTTTTAGAAATTTTAAAAACTGCCGCCCATAATATTCGTGAATACCACAAAAATCAAGTTAGAAGCGGTTTTGAAATTAAAAAGGCCGACGGTGTTATAATCGGTCAAAAGGTTATTCCTGTTGATAGGGCGGGCCTTTACGTACCGGGCGGTACAGCGGCTTATCCCTCGACCGTGCTTATGGATTCTATCCCTGCTAAAATTGCGGGTTGTAAAGAGGTTGTTATGGTAACACCTCCGTCACAAAACGGTAAAATTAACCCCGTTATTTTGGCGGCGGCTTATATTGCGGGTGTTGATAAAATATTTAAGGTTGGCGGCGCACAAGCCGTTGCCGCTTTGGCTTACGGTACCGAAAGCGTACCTAAGGTTGATAAGATTGTAGGCCCCGGTAATGCCTTTGTTGCCGAAGCGAAAAAGCAGGTTTTCGGTCAGGTTTCTATTGATATGATTGCCGGCCCGAGCGAAATTTTAATTATTGCCGACGGTAAAACTAATCCTAAACACGCGGCGGCTGATTTATTATCACAAGCCGAGCACGACAAAATGGCAAGCGCAGTGCTTGTTACCGATTCTATCGACCTTGCAAATGCTGTTAGTGAAGAGCTTGAAAAACAAATTCCGCTTTTGGAAAGAAGCGAAATCGCGCGTACCTCTATTGATAATAACGGTAAGATTATCGTTGCCGATAATTTAGAAAAGGTAATCGAAATTTCAAACGAAATTGCTCCCGAGCATTTGGAATTATTGCTTGATGATCCGTTTGAATATCTTGATAAAATTCGCCATGCGGGATCAATTTTTATGGGTAGATATTGCCCCGAAGCGTTGGGTGACTATTACGCAGGCCCCAACCATACTTTACCTACAAGCGGTACTGCTAAATTCTCAAGCCCCTTGTCGGTTGACGATTTTATTAAGAAAACACAGTACACCTATTACACTAAGGAAGCGCTTGACAAGGTAGCACACGACGTTGGCTATTTTGCTGAAAAGGAAGGATTGACTGCTCACGCAAAGAGTGCAGTCATTCGCACGGAGGAGATTTAGTGAGTAATTTTTTAGATTCTAAATACATTTCTTTGGTGCCCTATACCCCCGGTGAGCAACCAAAGGATATGCAGTATATAAAGCTTAATACTAACGAGTCACCCTTTGCACCGTCACCTAAAGCGCAAGAAATGGCGGCAGCGTCGGCTAAAAAGCTTCAGCTTTATTCCGACCCCGAATGTCGCGACCTTGTCAAAACAGCGGCTGAATATTTCGGTGTAGAAGCTGATGAAATTATTTTCACAAATGGCTCAGATGAAGTTTTGAACTTTGCGTTTATGGCTTTTTGTGAGCAGGGTGCGATATTTCCAAATATAACCTACGGATTTTATTCGGTTTTTGCCGAGCTAAACGGAGTAGACTATAAAGCTATACCGCTTAAGGAAGATTTCTCGGTTGATATAAACGATTATATCGGTGTTAATAAGGCGGTATTTTTGGCTAACCCCAACGCACCGACAGGTATTGCTTTAAGCGTAGAAGATATTGAAAAAATCGTTAAATCTAACCCGAATAACGTGGTTGTTATCGATGAAGCGTACGTTGATTTTGGTGCAGAGAGTGTTGTTCCGCTTATAAAGAAGTACGATAACTTGCTTGTTACCCAAACCTTTTCAAAATCACGTTCACTTGCGGGCGGTCGTCTTGGCTTTGGTATCGGCTCGAAGGCGCTTATTCGCGATCTTAATACCATTAAATATTCGACCAATCCCTATAACGTTAATTCTATGACCGCGGCGGCAGGCATTGGCTCGCTTTTAGACGACGAATATATTAAAGAAAACTGCGAAACGATTAAACAAAACCGCGAATATTTGGTAAGTGAGCTTAAAAAGCTAGATTTTACTATGACCGATTCACTTGCTAACTTTATTTTTGCAAAGCATAGTACTGTTAGCGGTAAGGATATTTATTTAAAACTTAAGGAAAAAGGCGTTTTAGTTCGCTATTTTGATAAGGAACGCTTAAAAGACTATACCCGCATTACAATAGGTAGTAGGGAACAGTTAGATGTTTTAATTGAAAAATTAAAAGAAATTTTAGAGGAGCTATTATGAGAACAGCTACGATTAACAGAAAAACATACGAAACCGATATTGCTTTAACCCTTAACCTTGACGGTACGGGTAAAAGTGAAATTAACAGCGGTTGCGGTTTTTTAGACCATATGCTAACCCTTTTTGCAAAGCACGGTCGCTTTGATTTAACCGTTAACTGCAAGGGTGATACCGAGGTCGATTATCACCATACAACCGAAGATATCGGTATAGCTTTGGGTCTTGCTTTTAAAGAAGCGCTTGGCGATAAAAAGGGTGTAACCCGTTACGGCTATATGGTTTTACCTATGGATGAAGCGCTTATTTTAACCGCTATTGATTTTTCGGGCAGAGCATACCTTGGCTATGATATGGATATTCCGACCGAAAAGGTGGGCGATTTTGATACCGAGCTTGTAGAAGAATTTTGGTACGGCTTTGTTCGTAATGCCGAGTGTACGCTTCACATTAAGGAAATTGACGGCTTAAATTCTCACCACATAATCGAGGGTGCGTTTAAATCGGCAGGTCACAGTATGAAGGACGCCGTAAAAATCGACCCCGATATCGCAAACGAAGTTTTATCTACAAAGGGTGTTTTATAATGGTAGCAATAGTTGATTACGGTGTAGGTAACCTTTTTTCACTTAAAAGCTCGTTTGCGGCAATAGGCGTTGAGGTAGTTGTTACCGCCGACCCCGAGGTTTTAAAAAATGCCGACCGTATTGTTTTGCCGGGTGTTGGCGCTTTTGAGGACGCGGCTAAAAAGCTTCGCGACAGCGGTCTTGATAAAGTATTAATCGAGCTTGCGAATAACGGAAAGCCCCTTTTAGGTATTTGCCTTGGTATGCAAATGCTTTTTGAAAAAAGTTATGAATACGGTGAGCATGAGGGATTAGGTCTTATTAAGGGTGCGGTTAAGCCGATAAAGGGTGTAATACCCGATGACCTTAAAATACCGCATATCGGTTGGAATCCGCTTATCTACAAAAAAGAAACCCCTATGTTTAAATATATAAACGAGGGTGACTGTGTTTATTTTGTTCATTCCTTTTATGCGGCTGACTGCGACGATTCGGTAGTTGCCGTGTCGGAATACGGGGCTTTACTTACTGCGGCGGTGCAAAATAAAAACGTTTTCGGTTGTCAGTTCCACCCCGAAAAAAGCGGAAAAGTTGGTCTTGATATATTAAGGGCATTTTCTGAAATAAAGGAGAGCGAAATATGTTAATTTATCCCGCAATAGATTTGTTTTCGGGCAAAGCGGTGCGCCTTTTCAAGGGCGATTACGCGCAAATGACCGTTTATAATGATAATCCCGAAGAGGTAGCGCTCGACTTTTTAAAAAGCGGTGCTACACATATTCACCTCGTTGATTTAGAGGGTGCTAAAACGGGCGAAACCCCTAATATTGAAACGGTTGTTAAAATAAAAAAGGCGACGGGTCTTTTTTGCGAAATAGGTGGCGGTATTCGTTCAATGGAGGTTATCGACCGCTATATTTCGGCAGGTGTTGACCGTGTTATTTTAGGTACTGCCGCCGTTACAAATAAGGGCTTTGTTGAAGAAGCGGTAGCAAAATACGGCGATAAAATTGCCGTTGGTATTGATATTAAGAACGGCCTTGTTGCTATTAAGGGTTGGACCGAAACCAGCGATTTAGATGCCTTTGATTTTTGCGAAAAAATGGAGAAAATCGGTGTTAAAACCGTTATTTGCACCGATATTTCAAAGGACGGTGCGATGCAAGGCACTAACCACGAGCTATATCGTGAGTTATCCGAAAAATTTAGTTTAAATATAATTGCATCAGGCGGTGTTTCAAGCATTGACGATATTAAAAAGCTTTCCGCTTTAAATCTTTACGGCGCAATCGTCGGTAAGGCATATTATACGGGTGCGGTTAATCTTTGCGAAGCGATTGAGGTGGCAAAATGATTACAAAAAGAATAATACCCTGCCTCGACGTGCGTGACGGTCGTGTGGTCAAGGGTGTAAACTTTGAGGGGCTTCGCGACGTTTCTTCCCCCGTAGCGCTTGCAAAGTTTTACAGCGAATGCGGTGCTGACGAGCTTGTATTTTACGATATAACCGCTTCAAGTGACGGCAGAAAGCTTTTTACCGAAATACTTACTGATACAGCTAAAGAGGTGTTTATACCCTTGACGGTTGGCGGCGGTATTAATACCGTTGCCGATTTTGACCGTGTTTTAAAATGCGGTGCGGATAAAGTAAGTGTTAATTCGGGCGCTATTAGAAACCCAAATCTTATAAGTGATGCCGCAAAGCTTTACGGTGACCAATGTGTTGTTTTATCGGCTGATGTTAAGCGAGTTAACGGTGAATTTCGTGTGTTTGCCAAGGGCGGCAGGGAAGACACAGGTATGGAAGCAATAGAATGGATAAAGCGTTGTGTAGGTAATGGCGCGGGTGAGGTTGTTGTAAATTCTATCGATACCGACGGTGTTAAGAAGGGCTTTGACCTTCAGATGCTTGACGCTGTTTGCAATGCCGTTAACGTGCCTGTTATCGCGTCGGGCGGTGCTGGTAAAATTGATGATTTTATTACACTTTTTAAAACTCTTCCAAAGGTAGATGCGGGTCTTGCCGCTTCAATTTTTCATTTTGGCGAGGTTAAAATTTCCGACCTTAAACGTGAAATGACAAAAAATAACATACCCACAAGAAACAGTGGTTTTTAAGGAGTAAATTATGATTGATATTAGTAGTTTAAAATTTGATGAAAAAGGTCTTATTCCTGCAGTTGTTGTTGATTCGGTAACGAAAAAGGTTTTAACCGTTGCTTATATGAACGAAGAAAGCTTAAAGATTTCTATCGAAAAGGAGCTTACCTGTTTTTACAGCCGTTCACGTCAGGAATTATGGCTTAAGGGTGAAACCAGCGGTAATTATCAGCACATTGTTTCAATAACCACCGACTGTGATAACGACGCTTTGGTTGTTGTTGTAGAGCCCGACGGTCCTGCTTGTCACAAGGGCGAGTTTACTTGCTTCCATAATCCCGTTTTCCAAAGTGAAGAACGCCACGAGTTTTCTTGCGAAGGTCTTTTAGAACTTATAAAAGGTCGTAAGATTGATAAAAAAGAGGGTTCTTATACCACTTATCTTTTTGAAAAGGGAATTGATAAAATTCTTAAAAAGGTGGGTGAAGAAAACACCGAGGTTATTATCGCTGCCAAGGCTGACGATAAAAAGGAAACTATTTACGAAATTGCCGATTTGGCTTATCACGTAATGGTGCTTATGGTTGAAATGGGTATTTCGCTTGAGGATATTCATAAAGAGCTTGCTTCCCGCCACGTTATTGACCATAAGGTTAAGCAGGAGAAAATGACCAAATGATGAATTGCGACTTGCACACACATACAACCTTTTCGGACGGTAAGAATACACCCGAAGAAATGGTGCTTTCAGCAATAGAAAAAGGTCTTAAAACAATCGGTATTTCTGATCATTCCGTTACCGCTTTTGACAGCAGCTATTGTTTGAAGGAAGAGCAAATTTCCGATTATATTAAAGAAATTGAACGCTTAAAAGAAAAATACCGCGACAAAATCGAGGTTTTGTGCGGCATTGAGCAAGATTTATATTCACCGAAGGTTAACTATAAGTTCGATTATATTATCGGGTCGGTGCATTATATTAAGGTGCAGGACGATTACGTACCGGTTGATTTATCGGCACAAATTCTAAAAGACACCGCTGAAAAGTATTTCGGCGGTGATATTTACCCATTAATTGAGGAATATTATCGTGCTGTAGGCACAGTCGCAGAAGAAACCGGTGCTGATATTATAGGCCATTTTGATTTGTTTACAAAATTTCAGGAAAAGGAACCTTTATTCGATGAAAAGGACGAGCGTTATATAAACGCTTGGAAGTTTGCGGTAGATAAGCTTATTAAAGCCGATATTCCGTTTGAAATTAATTATGGTGCCATTTCACGCGGTTATAGAACTATGCCATATCCTTCAAAGGATATTCAGGAATATATAATAAAAAAAGGCGGACGCTTTGTATATTCAAGCGACAGCCATAATGCTGATACGATAGCAAGTTTTAAAGAAATATAAAAAATAGCCCGTCTAATATAGACGGGCTTAAATTTTACTCTAAAATATAAATTTCAGCTTTGCGTACACCAAAGTTAATGCATTGGCGTTCGGTATCCATAAATAAGTCGATACCTGTGGGGTGCTTTTTAATAAATCCGCCTGTATCGGCTGCAACAGCGTAACCGTAAATATATTTACCATCAACTGTTTTAATAAACATCTTGGTGCCGTAGGGGATAATCTTGGGGTTAACCGCAATGTGACCGGGCTTAGGCCAAACACCGGTAGCGGTTCGGTTACCTGTATGGGTATAAGCGGTAGCGCGTACAACCAATTTAGACTTATATTTAACGGGAACACCGTTAACGTCAAGCTCTATTGTGTTTGTAGGAACAATGGTTGAAACCCAGTTTTTGGGGTTTGCGGGAACGGGCTTTGTACCAATAAGTTGAATTGCGTTTTGAGGTTCCTTAATAATTGTGGTTGAAATAACCTCGCGAATGCTGGGAACACCATTTACGGTTTTTAAGTTGTAGTGAACAAGCTGTGTACCTGTAACACCCTTTTTGGTTGTTCTTATTGCACCTTTATTAAGAGTAGCAGTATATTCCTTTGTTGTTTCAAAAGGAATTTTTTCGGTACTAGTTCCGCTTTCATAACCGATATCGGTATAATCAATATATTCGGTTTTCTTGATTTCGGTGTCAAGCGCGGGTTCTACAAAGTCGTGTTCATCAACAGTAAAGCCAGCTTGCTTTAACGCATCTGCTACCGTACCGCCGAAGAATTCGATTTTTGTGGTTTTGTCACCTTGTGTGATATATACGGGGAAGCCGTAGGTTATCTGAACAGAGGTTGTACCCGAAAATGTGTTGCTTTCAAGAATTGCATACTTGTCAGATTTAAATTTCATCTTTGACATAACCGAAGCAATGTTTCTTGAAAGTGAGGTTACGGTATATGTTTTTTCGCCGTCAAAAATTTCAATCGTGTGGATTGATGTGTGCATTAAAGTAACTACGGCGATGGTAAGGGCAGTAAGCAAGCTCAAAGCACTTAATCGCATATGCTTGTCATTTATAAGCTTTGACAAGCGGTACTTTATTTTTTCTATCATCCAATAACTCCTTTAATTTGGGCGTTAAATTTAGTTTTTTATTGCCCATTTTTTCCGAAGACTTTAGTATTATACTCATTTTTGCCCTAAAAGTCAAAAAACGGGAAGCACCGAAATTTGGTTATTATGCGCAAAAAAGGTTACAAAATCAAATGGTTACAAACTTGTAACCATTTAAAAAACGCGTTAATTTGACATTTTTTGCCACCGTATTTGTGCAAAGTGCCAAAAAATCAACATATTGGTTTATAAGTTTAGCATAATAAACGCTAAAATCACAAAAAGTAGTGGTTAATAAGCACGGTTTTAAAGGTAACAACTAAATGTTGTGTTTAAAAAACTTTACATTTTTTTGGTAATGTGATATATTTAAGGTAGAATGTAATGGTTTTTATGCCAAAAATGTTACCAATATATATATTATGCGGCGGTTTTGAGGTTTATACACCGCCCGAAAGGTTGAAATTATGCTTTGGTTTTCAAAACGTAAGAAAATAAAAGAAAATCCCGCACTTCGCGAAATGGATGGTAGAGAGGTTAAATATGTTACCCGTATGTACCGCGATGAAAGCGGTGAACAAAAAAGCTTAATCGTCGGAAAAGCGGGCCGCATCGTTTTAATTGATGATGAAATTCGTGTGCTTTGCGGCGAGGTGGACGTTTTTCGCGGCAAGATGGATGCTTGCGAATATTTTATTCACATGTCGGGTGATGGTATTACGGTTAAAGGTCCTAATACAGTTACAGGCGCCGATGACCATATTATGATTTTTTATAAGTATTATAGAAAGTAATTAAAACTTCCGCCTTAGTTTTTCTAGGGCGGATTTTTCTATTCTAGATACGTAGCTTCTTGAAATTCCAAGCCGTTTTGCAATATCTCGCTGGGTTAATTCGGGGTATCCGTTTAAACCGTATCTTAGGCGAATAATTTCTAATTCACGTTCATCTAAGACACCGTTAATTATAAGCCGAAGTTTTTGAATTTTAAGCTTGGTGTCAAGATCTTCTACAATATCGCTTTTATCGGCAATAACGTCGATTAGGGTTAGCGCGTTGCCTTGCGGGTCGGTATCAATCGGGTCGCTTATAAATACGTCTTGCGAATTCTTTTTAAGTGTTCTGAAAAACATTAATATTTCGTTTTCAATACATCTTGCGGCATAGGTTGCAAGGCGAATATTTTTATCACTTTTAAAGGTGGATACCGCTTTTATTAGTCCAACCGTGCCGATTGATATTAAATCGTCTTGGTCAGCGCCCGAAGCGTAATATTTTTTAACAATGTGTACCACAAGGCGAAGATTGTGTTCAATTAAGATATTGCGCGCCTCAATATCACCGTTTTGACTTTTTTCTAAAAGCTCGTTTTCTTCTTCGGCGGTAAGCGGGCGTGGAAATGCACCCTTAGTAACAACGTGAAGCGCAAAAAAGTATATACTAGATATTAGTTCTAAAATTAAATTAAACAAAAAATCAGCCCCCTAAATCAATATATGATTTAGGGGGCTTGTCGTATTAATATTAGATAAGTGACATTGTGAAATTAAATTTAATTTCTTTGTCATCAAAACGGAATTCCGGCATAAGCGGGCCACCGCAAGATGCTGAACCAAGACCTGAATCCTTATAGTCAACCCTTACAAAGGTTTTACCGCTCTTTATAAGCTCATCGGTGTGTGTAGCTGCGGTAAGCTCTTTTGCAGAGTAATTTGAAACGTTACAGTCGAATTTATCGGACGTAAACTTAATTTTATCAAGCTTTAACATACGTACACCTGTGTGGTTGCCGTGCTCTTGCGGGAAAATATAAGGCACGTATTCGTTATCGGCGCTTGAATTATAAAGATTTATTGTTGAAGCGTGGTGCATATCGCAGTAGCTTTCATGCGGGCCGTAACCGAAATAGCTGAATTGTGCGTCCTCTACAGGCATTGAAAATTCAAGACCAAAACGGGGGAGCCAAATAACGCTTTCGCGGATATTACCGTCGAAGGCAAAATCAATTCTACCGTCGGCATAAACCTTTACGTTATAATTATATTGCATATAAGGAGTACGCGAAACACCCGCAAGCGAGCCGCGAACCTTAACGCCACCATCCAATAATTCACATTCGTAAATTTTATTAAACGCGGTATCAATGTTTTCGCCTTGCCAAATATTATAGTTACCCCAAAGGGTTTTAATATTTCTTTCGTTATCGGTAGGTGCGCGCCAGGTAGTAAAGTCCATACGGTCAGCAAGATACTCTTTACCGTCAACAATCAAGCTTGTAAAGTTACCGTAATGCTTTGAGAAGGTGTAGGCAAATCTTTCGCCTTTAAAGATAACGTCAAGACGCTGGTCTTCCATTTCGGCATAAATCGACGAAACCTCGGGTTTAATTAAATCAGCGGGAATTTCGTGTTGGGTAATACCGATTTCGTTACCGTCTTTATAGAGACGGCAGGTGATAAATGCACCCATTTCGCAACTGATTTTAGGAATTTCAATATTAACTTCCTTATTACCGTGGGGCTCAATATCTAAAACAAGTTTGTTTTCGCCTATAAGCTTACCATCGGCTTCAATTTTATAAACTAATTCGCATTCGTTAAAGTTAGTAAAATCAAAACGGTTATAAACGGTTAAAATACCGTCTTTAAATTCGGTAAACAAGGGTTGGTAAGCGGCTTTAACTTCGTAAGAGCCCGCCTTAAAGTCGCGGTTTGCAAAAACCATACCGTCGCAACAGAAGTTACCGTCGTGGGTGAGTTCGCCCTCAAAGTCACCGCCGTATTTTTGTACGCCGTCAACTACTACTGTGTGGTCTGCCCATTCCCAAACGCAACCACCGATACATTTTGGGTATTTATTGAAAATTTCGTTATAATACCAAACGTCACCGGGGCCGTTACCCATAGCGTGTGAATATTCGCAAAGGAAGTGTGGTTTTTTAATTTCGTCATTTTCGGCAAAATTCTTTACAATTTCGCCAATGCCTTGGTACATAAACGAAAGCACGTCAACATTATCGTAAATACCCTTGCGGCTTGCGTCTTCTGCGTGGATAAGGCGGTCATCGTTTAAGGTTCGCGCCCATTTTATCATTTCAATATGGTTCTTGCCGTGAGCACTTTCGTTACCTGTTGACCACATAACAATAGAGCATTGGTTTTTAAACACAAGGCAAGCGCGCTGCATACGTTCAACGTGTTCGTTTGTCCAATCATCCCAACAGGTGGGCCATTCGCCGCTTTCAACGTCGTAACCGTAGCCAACGTTTGCGTTACGGCGTAAGAAACCGTGGCTTTCAATATCGGTTTCCAAAATTACGTAAAAGCCCATCTCGTCGCAAAGTTCAACAAAATAGGGGGTAGGGGGATAGTGAGAAGTTCTAACACAGTTAATGTTAAGTTCTTTCATTTTTTCTAAATCGAAACGAAGATCTTCGTTAGTTTGGCACCAACCGTTGTATTTATGGGTGTCGTGGTGGTTAACACCACGAAGCTTAACACTTTGTCCGTTAATTAAAAGCTCGCATTTGTCTGAAATTTTGATAGAACGCATACCGATTTTTCTTTCGATAACTTCGCCGTCTTTTTCAAAACGAACGGTATAAAGATAGGGCTTTTCAGCATTCCATAAAATCGGATTTTCAACCTCAAACTCAGCGTTTTCAACGTTTGCAGTTGCTATAATCTCTCCGTTATCTAAAAGTGTGATAGCGGCTTCTTTATCCGCCTTAACCTTTATAATACCGTCAGCAGCGGATAAATCAACGTTTACAATATGGTCATAAGGGCGCTGTAGAATATAGGTATCGCGGAAGATACCGTTAAAACGGAAGAAATCTTGGTCTTCAAGATAGCTGCCGCAGCACCATTTGTAAACAACGGCGCGAACGGTGTTTTCGCCCTTTTTGACATAAGGAGTAATATCAAATTCAGCTTGTAAGTGGCTACCCTGGGTAAAGCCAACGTATTCACCGTTAATATAAAGCTGTGCACAGGAGGATACACCTTCGAATATAAAATAGCACTTACCCCAAAGGTCTTTTATTTCAAAGCTTCTTTCATAAACACCACAAGGGTTATCGTTTGGAACGTAAGGCGGGTCACAGGGATAGGGGAAGTTAATATTGGTGTAATTTGGGTTTTCGTAGCCCAAAATTTGCCAACAAGATGGAACGGAAATTTTGTCCCATTCAGTAATTTCACCGCAATAGTCAACGTCACGACTAAAATATTTAAAATTCCATTCGCCGTTTAAAAGCATATATTCCGATTTGCCGCTCGGTATATAATAGCTTCTGGGTGCTAATCTGTTTTCACTTGTTTTTAAAGGATTTTCATAAAAACGCAAGGTAAATTACCTCCTTATATTTACTGATTTAATTATAAAATAGTAAATATAACAATTCAATAATAATTTTATGATTTTAATATAAAAAAATTGACCCCAACCAACTTGTTAAGGTCAATTTATAATATTCTTCCACGCTTTATGGCTTCTTTGCCGAATTTTTGACGAACCTTGTAAAGCGAATCTTCAATCTTTTCGGCTTTGCGGTCGTTTTCCTTTTCGCCGAAAATATCAATTTGTTCGGCAGTACATTCTTCCTTTAAATTTATAGCACGAAGCCCAACCGAACGTAAGGGCTCGGCAAAGTGATATTGCTCTTTAAATAATTCAAACCCTCGCTTTGCCAAAATTAAAGAAGAGTTTGTACCTTCGGGAAAGGTTTTGCTAAATTCTCTTACCGATAAAGAGGCGGTACGAATATGCACCTGCACACCTGTTGCATAAAGGTTATATTCTCTAAGGGTTTCAGATATACTTTCGGCAAATTCTAAAAATGCCGCCCATACCTCGTCGTTATTTTCAAAATCTTTATTTGTGGTGGTGCTTCTACCAATACTTTTAGGTTTGCTTTCGGTGGTGTATGGTACAACGGGTGAATTTTCTTCACCTAAAGCATAACGTTTAAGTTCCATACCGTGTTTACCAAGCAAGCGGCTTAAGGTTTTATCGTCGCAAAGGGTAATATCCCCAATAGTTGTAATACCAATACTTTTTAGTTTTTCGTTTGTGCTTTTACCTACAAAAAGCAATTCGCCAATTGATAGCGGCCAAACCTTTTCCTTAAAGTTTTCTCTTGAAATTACCGTTACGGCGTCGGGCTTTTTCATATCCGACCCGAGCTTTGCAAAAACCTTATTAAAGCTGACACCGACCGAAATAGTAAGCCCTAGCTCGCGTTTAATATCTTTTCTGATTTTATTTGCAATTTCTTCACCACTGCCGAACAGTACGGTACTGCCGGTAACGTCAAGCCAACATTCGTCAATGCCGAAGGGTTCTACCATATCGGTATAACGGCAATAAATTTCACGCGCTTTTAAAGAGTATTCGTGGTATTCATTATAAAGTGGGGGAAGGGTTACAAGGTCGGGGCATTTGCGCTTGGCTTCAAAAATTGCCTCGGCAGTTTTTACACCGAATTTTTTTGCAATCTCGTTTTTAGCAAGCACAATGCCGTGGCGGTTTTCACTGTCACCGCATACCGCAACGGGTAAATCTTTTAAGGTGGGGTTATATAATAATGAAACCGACGCGAAAAAATTATTTAAATCACAATGAAGTATAATTCTGTCAGCCATTTTACCACCACCTTTGAACGTTTGTTCTTATTATACATAAATTTTTTAAAAAAGTAAAGCGTAATTAAACATCAATTTTTTCTAATGCGGTTATGTGCATTCTTTCGGTGTGGCGCTGACTGTAATCAATAATTATCGCTACCTCTTTAAGGGTTTTACCGCAAATGTATTTTAAAAACAAGACCTCACGCAACAGTTCATCATCTAGGTTGTTAATTTTGGCTTCAATTTCTTCACGTATACGCTCGCAACGTGCTATTTGCATTAAATAGCGTGACTTGTTTCGTGGGTTATACAATATCATTTCGTTTAACCGTTCAATTTTCTTTTGCTGTAATCGGTATTGGTTTAAATATTTCTTTTTGTCACTCATTTTTATTCTCCAAAAGCTTTGGCTTTATAAGCGTTACGTATTGTCCATAACTATAAGTGGTGTTATGTTTTGTATTGTATGCTTCTACCTCTTTAATTAAAATGTTAAGCGGATTTTTCAAATTTTCTTGTTTGCGTTTTTCTTCCTTTTGTTTAAGCTTTATTGCGGTTACACGGCAAGTTTCACTGCAATAAACGGCAATAGAATTATTAAGCCGTCGTCCACAGCATTTACAATAGCTAACCTCAATTTTTTTAAAGCTTGTAGAGTTACAAAACGGGCAAAGGTAAAATACTTCATACGGCGGTGTGGGTTGACCGTGAGTTTCTACCACCTTTTTCGGTTTTTCAAATTTTCGGTTACAATCTTCGCAACGATACATAAACTTCTCCTTGACAATTACTGAAAAAAGTATTACAATTAAATAAAATTACGGAAATACGTATACATTTGTGATTATAATTCGTAATTACGTAAAAGTCAAGTAAAAATTACTGAATTTAGTAAAAAGGGTGAAAATATGGTATTTGTTTACGATTTAATTGAAGAACTTTGCAAAAAAAATAAAATTACTATTACGGCGCTTTGCCGTGAATGTAATATTCCGCGTTCATCACTTACTGATTATAAAATGGGAAGAATTAAAAGCTTGTCGGCAGATACGCTTTGTAAAATTGCTGATTATTTTGATGTAAGCGTTGGTTATCTTTGTGGGGAAGAGCATATCACCGTTAGCGAAGAAACGGTAAAAGCGGCACTTTTCGGAGATGATTTTAAGGTTAGCGATGAAATGTGGCGCGAATTAATACACTATGCTGAATTTTTAAAACAAAAATATAGTGAATGATTAGTATATTTTTGTTGTTTGACATTGCTTAAAAGTATTGATATAATATATATACAAACTATTGTACGGAGGATATATATATGAAAAAAGCATCGTTTTTAACTAAAATATTGTTGCTTTGCCTTTCTGCGTTGATGGTGTTACAACTTGCGGCTTGTGGTGACAATAAAGATAACAAAGATAATGATGAGGTTAAAAAGCCCGAACGTGTTGAAAAGTTACTTTTTCCAAAACGTGATAATCCCAACCCTGATATGACACTTATCTATTGGTGGGCACCGAAGCAAGACCTTGAAGAAATTAATGCATTGTATGAAACTACATACGGCGGTAAGGTTAATTTCATCGAAAAAACTTGGGGTCAGCGTACCGCTACCGTTTCTTCTTATGTTGCTGCAGGTACACCCTGTGAAGCGTTCATTATTTCTGAAACATCGGTTCCCGAATGGCCCGCAAGTGGGCTTTTAGAAGAAATTCCTATGGATAAGCTTGATGCAAATTCACCTTATTGGAATTTTGATTCTATGAACACAACCTATTCCTTTAATGGTAAGGTTTACGGTTTGGCTTATAAAGAAAAAAATCTTCGTTTTGGTTCTTTACTTTACAATGCAAGCTTGTTTAAAAAGTATGGTGTAAAAACACCTTATGAGCATTTTAAAGCAGGCAATTGGGACTTTGAACAGTTCCGCAAGACTGCCGCTGAAATGTCAATGGATACTGATGATGACGGTTTTGTTGATTTGTTTGGTTTTGACGCATCATATACAGTTATGCATAACTTGTGTGCTGCGAATGCTACAAAGGCACTTAAATTTACAAACAACAAGTATACCTTAAATTTTGATGATTCTCGTTTCCTTGAAGTTTATCAGTTATATAGCGATATGTTTAATATTGATAAATCTATTAACCAAACTGACTGGAAGCATTACCAAAACTTCCTTAACGGCCGCTGCGCAATGGCTGAGCTTTCGCTTGAACAGTACGGTCAGCTTCACCTTGACGGTATGAAGTATGGCACTGCTGAAATTTGCATTATGCCTAGCGGTACTGCTGCAAACGGTAAATATTTTGGTACTTCCGAAGGTCACCTTTCATTTGCTTCTGCAAAGGGTACAAACAATATGGACGCTACCATCTCTTGGATGGAATGTGCTATTTCAGTATGGCATTCATTAGGTGATGAAAGCCCCCGCGAATGTATTGACTATATGTACACCGAAGCAGACAAGGCAAGAATTAACGAACTTTCGGCCGCTACTATCGAATTTAAAGATTCAGGCCTTAAGTACAATAAAGAGGGTGTTGAAGGTCGTGAATTTGTTACTGCAAGTGTTGTAACCTTTGAAACAATGCTTGGCGAAATTCGTAGAAATAAGTCGGTTGCAACTATTTTTGAAAAATATAAGCCGTCATATCAAAGCCAAATTGACCAAATTAACCAACAAATGTCACTGGCAGTAAAATAAATGATAAAATTTAAAAAACGTCCCTAAGTGGGGCGTTTTTTATTAAAATTGCAAAAAAATCATATTGCAATTTATGTGTTGATATGGTATATTTACTATAAAGATTTATATGTCATTTTTTGATATATAATTTTAAAATTAATAGGAGGCATTTTCTTATGAAAAAATTTTTGTCAAAGGCCTTAATGGTAACCTTGTCATTAGCAATGGTTCTCCAGTTGGCTGCTTGCGGCGGAGATAACGGTGGCAAAAAAGACGATACACCCGCAGGTCCGCAGCGTGTTCAGGGCTTACTTTTTGAAGAACGCGAAGTAAAGGATGCTAACATCGATTTACTTATCTTCTGGCCCCCCAAGTCTGATATTCCCGAAGCAAACTCACTTTATTACAAAACATACGGCGGTAAGGTAAAGGTTATTGAAAAGCAGTGGGATGCTAAAACCTCTACTATTTCATCTTACGTTGCTGCAGGTACACCTTGCGACGTTGTAATGCTCGCATCAGGCGACATTCAAACATTTGCTGCACAAGGTCTTTTGGATCCTATCCCCATGGATAAGCTTGCTAAGGATTCTAAGTATCTTGACTATGACTTTATGACCGAAGGTACTGCAAACTTCAACGGTAATACATATGCTATCGCTTATGAAGACGTTACAGGTACTGTTTTCAGACCTATGGCTTATAACGCTAAGCTCTTTAAGCAATACGGCGTTAAAACACCTTATGAACACTTCAAGGCAGGCAATTGGGACTTTGACCAGTTCCGTAAAACAGCAGCTGAAATGACTATGGATACTGACGATGACGGCTTCGTTGACCTTTTCGGTTTTGACGCATCACTCGTTGTATTCGGTGAATTATTTGCCGCTAATGCTGTTCAACCCCTTAAGTATGCTAACAATAAGTATTCATTAAACCTTGAAGATCCTCGTATCCTCGAAGCATATCAGTTCTACTCTGATATGTACAACATTGATAAATCAATCAACCAGACCGAATTTAAGTTCTATCAGAACTTCCTTAACGGTCGTTGTGCAATGGTTCAGTTCTCTATCGACAGCTATGCTCAGTGCTACCTCGATGGTATGGAAAAGGGTTCTGCTGAACTTTGTATCTTCCCGTCAGGTCCTTCTGCAAACGGTAAGTACTTCAAGGCAGGCGCTGCTCACACCTTCATTGGTTCTGTAAAGGGTACTAACAATCTCGATGCTACTATCGCTTGGGCTGAATGTGCTATCTCTGTATGGCTCGAACTCGGTCAGGATAGTCCTCGTGAAACTCTCCAATACTACTGGTCTAACGATGAAAAGTCACGTATTAAGGAATTTAACGATGTCGTTGTTCCTTTCAAGGAAAGCGGCCTCAAGTACAATGCTGAAGGTGTAACCGGTTCTAACTATATTACCGCTAACTGGATTACTGCTCAGAATATGATGAGCGACCTTCGCAGAAACATTTCTGTTAAGACAACTATTGAAAAGTTCAAGCCCACTCTCCAAGGTCAGCTTGATAACGTAAATGCAATTCTTGCAGGTACTTCTGCTAAGTAATTAAAACATAACTAAAGCTCACTCGTGTAAACGGGTGAGCTTTTTGTATGACAAACTATAATTTGAAACCTTATAAAAAAGTAAACCCTTGCAACAGCAAGGGTTTTAAAATTATAACGAATATTTATTGGTGTATGTGTTAAATTCATCCATAAACTGTTCGTTTGTAGTTGATTTGATTGCATTTAAATACGTATGTGCATCAAGCTTGTCCTCTGATAACTGCATTGTATAAACCGCAATATTAGAGCAATGGTCAGACACACGTTCAAAGTTTGTAAGTAAATCGGTGAATATAAATCCAAGTTCAATAGTGCAGTCATTTGCCTGTAATCGATTAATATGCAATGCCTTAAGATTATCGTTAAGAACGTCAATAACCTGTTCCAATGGTTCTACGTGGGTAGCTGTCAATGCATCATCATTCTTAAAAGAGTTAACCGTTAAATCAACAATTTCGTTAATTGCGGATGATACAACCGAAAGCTCGTGCTTTGCTTTGTCTGAAAAATTAATGCCCTTAACGTGCATTTCTTCCGCAAGCTTGCAAATATTAAGCGCGTGGTCACCTATTCGTTCGTAATCACCTATTGAATGAAGCATACGTGCAACAGCGTGAGAATCGACCTTTGAAAGGTTGTTACTGCTTATTCTTACTAAATACGTGCCAAGACGGTCTTCGTATTTATCGGTAAGGGTTTCTAAATCTACAAGTCGCTGTGCAATTTGCTCGTCATAGTTGTCAAACAACTTAATTGATTCTTCAATAGATTGTTTTGCATATTCAGCCATTTCGTTAGCTAAACGGTGACATTCTGAAATTGCGAGAGGCGTATTGTTGAAGATACGCTCGTCCAAAAATACAGTATGAGTTTGTTCCTTTTTGTCGGGAACAACCCAAATACATAATTTAATAAGCAATTTTTTGATTGGCAAAAGCAAAACAGTATTTATCGTGTTGAATAATGTGTGTATTATAGCAACACCAACCATTGCAATTTCCGTACCCAAAATGCCAACGCCAAAGGCGCGCATTACGTACATAATAATCATACACAAAATTGAGCCGAAAACGTTAACCGAAAAATGCATTACAACAACGCGTTTTGCATTTTTGTTAGTGCCGATTGCCGAAATAAGCGCGGTAACACAGGTACCGATATTTGCACCAAGAACCAAGGGAATTGCCATTTCCCAAGTGATTCCTCCCGCAAGGGCAAGTGCTTGCACAATACCGATTGTTGCAGCAGAGGACTGAATAACACCCGTAAACGCGGTGGAAACCAATAGCGCAATAATCGGACTTTTTAGGGTGGCTAAAAAGGTATCGAACCCGTCGAGTGTACGAACAGATGCCATTGAATCGCTCATAAGGTCCATACCGCAAATCAAAATTGAAAAGCCAATAAAAATATTGCCAAGCTGCTTCTTTTTATCGCTTTTCGAAAACATTTGCATTACTATGCCAATACCCGCAAGAAGCGGTGCAAATGTGCTTGGGTTTAAAAGAGTTATAAAGAAATTACCTTCAAGACCGGCTAAGCTTAACAGCCAAGCGGTAAGTGTGGTGCCGACGTTTGAGCCCATTATCATGCCAAAGGTGTTTGTGAAATCCATAATACCCGAGTTTACAAGACCTACAAGCATAACGGTGAATGCAGATGAGGATTGAATAGCAATGGTAATGCCTGCGCCCAAGAAAAAACCTAAAAAGTCATTTGCGGTAACCTTTTTCATGGTTTTTTCAAGCTTGCCGCCTGCCATTGTTTCAAGCCCGTCGGACATTACGTTCATACCGAAAAGGAAGAACACAAGCCCGCCTACAAGCATAACAATCATATTGAAAATAGTTTCCATATAAGTTCTCCCTTAAAATTCAACAGCTGCCTCAATGTATGACTTAAGTTCTGAAATGGGGATACGCTTTTGTTCCATAGTGTCACGGTCACGAACAGTAACACAGTTGTCTTCTAAAGATTCAAAGTCGTAGGTGATGCAAATCGGGGTACCAATTTCATCCTCACGGCGGTAACGTTTACCGATAGAACCTGCATCGTCAAAATCAACGTTAAAGTATTTTGAAAGCTGGGTGTAAACTTCGCCTGCTTTGTCGGAAAGCTTTTTAGAAAGGGGAAGAACAGCCGCTTTAAAGGGTGCAAGAGCAGGGTGTAAGCGAAGAACGGTTCTTGTATCGCCCTTTTCGTCGGTTTCTTCATCATAAGCGTTGCAGAAGAAAGCAAGAAGCACACGGTCGGCGCCGAGGGAAGGTTCGATAACGTAAGGAATATATTTTTCGTTAGTTTCGGGGTCGAAATATTCCATGCTTTCGCCCGAATGGTTAGCGTGCTGAGTTAAGTCGTAATCGGTACGGTCAGCAACACCCCAAAGTTCGCCCCAACCGAAGGGGAAGAGGAATTCAAAGTCGGTAGTTGCTTTTGAATAGAAGCAAAGTTCATCCTTATCGTGGTCACGAAGACGGAGTGACTTTTCATCCATACCTAAATTTAAGAGCCAGTCACGGCAGTAACCGCGCCAGAATTCGAACCATTCAAGGTCAGTGCCGGGCTTGCAGAAGAATTCAAGCTCCATTTGTTCAAATTCACGTGTACGGAAAATGAAGTTACCGGGGGTAATTTCGTTGCGGAAAGATTTACCGATTTGTGCAACACCGAAAGGAACCTTCTTACGGGTGGTGCGGGCAATATTCTTAAAGTTTACGAAAATACCCTGTGCAGTTTCGGGGCGGAGGTAGAGGGTAGAGGTGCTATCCTCAGTAACGCCCTGGAAGGTTTTAAACATAAGGTTGAATTTGCGAATGTCGGTAAAATCGTGTGAACCGCAATCGGGACAAGCGATTTTATGTTCTTTGATATATTCGCTCATTTCGGCGTCGCTCATAGCTGCGGGGTTATCCGAAAGACCGTTTTGTGCAACGTAATCTTCTATGAGTTTGTCAGCGCGGTGACGGGTTTTGCAGTTCTTACAGTCCATAAGTGGGTCAGAGAAGCCACCAAGGTGACCTGACGCAACCCAAGTTTCGGGGTTCATAATAATTGCGCTGTCAAGACCTACATTAAGGGGAGATTCTTGAACAAATTTTTTCCACCAAGCTTTTTTGATGTTGTTTTTAAGTTCTACACCCAAAGGGCCGTAGTCCCAAGAGTTTGCTAAACCGCCGTAAATTTCACTGCCGGGGTAAATAAAGCCGCGGCCTTTGGCTAATGTTACAACGGTTTCCATATTTTTCATTGAATTTTCCATTTTTTTATCCTCCGATAAAGCCAAATTTCTACAAATACTATATTAACTAAAAAACATATAAAAGTCAATACTTGACATATTTAAATATATAGTTTATACTTTATAAATAGAATAAATACAAGTTTGTTAGAAGGAGTAAGTTATGGCTGAAAATTTTATTACTTATAAAGAAAAACCAATAGTTAGAAGTAAGAACGAAATTTATTACGGTGATATGGCAGAAGCATTTGTAATTAAGTTTACAATTTTGTCAGAAAATGCAAACGGCGACCCCGATAAAATTAAGGTTGAACTTTTAAAGAGCGATACCTCTTTAAGTGATAAGGACCGTTTGGTTAAAGATACTACAAAATCTTCAATGTTTGAAGCACTCGACGTTGGTTTCATTTGGCTTGAACGTGCATTAAAAGCTTAATATTAAAAAGTTAACCCCGACCGATTGGTCGGGGTTATTTTATTTTTCGGCATTCTTTTTGTTTTGGTCAATACCTTCGGTGCTTTCCTTCATAAATAAAATTTTAAAGGTTAAAATAAGCAGTTTAAGGTCTAACCAAATGGAATAGCTTTCAATATAAATCAAGTCCATTTTAAGCTTGTCCGCAGGGGTGGTATTATATTTGCCGTAAATTTGTGCATAACCCGTAAGGCCGGCTTTAGCTTTAAGGCGATATGCAAATTCGGGCAAGGTTTTATAATATTCTTCAGCAATTTCGGGTCGTTCGGGGCGTGGACCAACAAGTGACATATCGCCCTTTAAAACGTTGATGAGTTGGGGAAGTTCATCAATTCGGCAAGCACGAATAATTTTACCTATTGGTGTTATACGGCTATCAGATTTTGCCGCCAATACGGCACCGCTTTTTCCTTCGGCGTTTTCAATCATACTGCGAAATTTGTAAACGTAAAAGTGTTTTCCCTTATAGGTTAAGCGTTCTTGCTTATATAAAACGCTACCACCGTCATAAAGCTTGATTGCAATAGCGGTAACAAGCATAAAAGGGGATGCAACGATAAGCATAAGCCCCGAAGCAATAATATCAATAATACGTTTAAAAAAGCGTTGTTCAGGGGTGAGACCGCGATTACGGCTCATAATAACTAAAGTATCGCCAATTTGAATTTGGTCGCTTTGGCTCATTAAAATATCAGTAACCGACGGTAATAAATACGTGCGTTTTTGCTGTGAATAGCAATAAGAATAAATTTGATTTTCAAGGTTTTTATCAATATCACAAATAAGTACGCCTTCGTATTTATCAATAAGCTTTTTAATGTTTTCGAAACTTTCGGTATTGCCGTTTACACCGCGCATAATTTTAAAGCGTTGGTGAATAAAATTCATTTTGGTAATAAGGCGGAAGCCCGATTGGTCGTCACCAAAAATTGCCAAAAGTTCTTTTGGGGGGTAAAGTTTAAAATAAACGGTATTAGCACAAATTGCACCAATAAGACCAATTACCATTTCAATAAACATACTGATAATTAGGTTTACGGGATTAAGCATTTCACGTGCTATCAAGCTTAATTCAAGGTACATTATAAAATTGGTAACCAGTATTGAAAGCGAAAAACTGTAAACAATTTCCGACAAGCGGTAAATACCGATTTTAAATGCACTGAAAAGCGAGCCAAACAGTATAAGCATAAATACAAATGAAAAGATAAGCAAATAGTTACCGTTACGGCTAAAAATAGCAATAGTATAATGGTGAACCCAAGTTTCAATAAATGTAAAGGTAATGGCGCAAATAATCATTGCTTTAATTTCAAACATTACCGTTTTTCTGATTTTAGTAAAAAATTTAAGCATAAATTATACCTTCATTTATATAAATTATAAATATTATATACCTATTTTCCAATTTTTTCAATATAAAAAAAGAAAAGTTAAACTTAGGGTATAACTTTTCTTTCGGTATATATTAATTTTTCCAAACAAAATTATAATTTATTGCTTCGCCGCCATCTACAAGAATACTTTGACCGGTGCAAAATGTGTTTGTGACGGTTAAAAAATATGCCCATTCGGCAATTTCTTCGGGCGTTGCCCAGCGCTTTAGCGGGGTTTCGTCCATAATTTGCGCCCAAAGTACGGGGTCGTTCATTACACACTCGTTAAGTGGGGTTAGAACACCACCGGGGTCAAGACTGTTGCAGGTAGCGCCGTATTTTGCAATTCTCATAGCTGTGTTTTTGGTATATGCTAATACACCGCCCTTGCTAGCGCAATATTCGGGAAATTCAGCGCCTGTATGTGCGCTGGCAGAACCAATATTTAAAATTGAATTGATTTCGGGCTGAATACCGTATTTTTCGGTAATATGAATTAATGCTTTAAGGTTAATATCAATATCCGCTTCGTTTTGTGTACCGGCATTGTTTATCAATACTTGTACCGCATTAATATCCGGTAGGTGGTCGTATTCACGTATATCGCATTGGTAGTGTATATAATTTTTATTTTTTATAGTGCTTATTTGACGGTCAATACCGATTACTTCGTGGTGTTCCTTAAGAAAACGTTCAGCAATAGCTTTGCCGATGCCTTGCGATGTTCCTGTAATTAAAATTTTCATTTTTGTGCCCCTCCGTTAATTAAATCAAGATATTCTTGCCCTACCTTGTGTTTTTTCCATTTAGAAACTATATAATAACCTAAAGGAGAAAATATTATTTCCATAATTAGTTCGGCAATCGCACCTGTTAAAGCGCAGGTTATGCATTGTATCACTGTCCAATGGAAGCCGTTCCAAAAAATGGGGGCAAAGACAACAAATACAATTAATGAAAACATAAGGTTATCTAAAAATTGGCCTATAAAAGTTGAAACATAAGTTTGTGTTGCAAAGGCAAGCTTGCCGTTTGGATTTTTTTGAAATGCTTTACCAATGGTCCAGTTTAATATGTTGTTGACACCTGCTGATAAAAGAAAGGAAATTGTACTGCCTAAAAGAATAAACCATGTTCCGCCAAGAATACCATCCAATGCGGTATAATCGTTTGCGTTAGATGGTATGATACTTGCAATATAGAAAATAAAACAGGTCAAAAGGTTAATTACCGAAGCAAGAATGGCAACTTTGTTGGACGCTTTTGGACCAAAGTATTTTGTGATTATATCCATACACATAAAGGAAAGCCAGGATATTAAAATACCGCCGTCTAATGCAATCCAGCTTGTTTGTATTAAGGTTTTGTTAGCAAGCAAATTCATACAAATTACGCTTACAACGAATAGCGATACTACTGTAGATGGAATAGAACGAAGCAGTATTGTTGTTTCTTCGCGCTCACGCTTTATAAAAGCAAAAATCGAACGCGATTTATTGGGGACGTTTTCGTTGGTCATAAATTCTTTCTCCAAAAAAAATGGTGGCATTGCAAAACGCAAAGCCACCATAATAGTATGATTAATGGTAGTCCCGGTTTTGTTTAACGACAGGAAGGTACAAATGAACTGTCAGTATGGGATTATTAATTATTTTGTTTTGAAATTACGCTTTCGTGTTTTTCTTTAATTAAATATTTATGGAGTTTACAATACGAGCAGCAAATTTTAGAGTTTTTCTAATAAAATACTATCTTGCGCCATAAATCAAACTCCTCTTTTAGATAATAGATAATAAATAAGAGATAATAGATAATAGTACAAAAGCGGCACAAAAAGAGCGCTATCTTTTATCTATTCACTATTATCTATTATCTCTTATCTTAGGCAAAGCTTGTTTTGCCACTTTTGGAGCGGGTGATGGGAATCGAACCCACACAACCAGCTTGGAAGGCTGGGATTCTAGCCGTTGAACTACACCCGCATTAGTGCAAAAATTAGAATACCACAAAACACGTGAATAGTCAAGCGTTTTGTGGTATTTTTTTAAAAAATTAGAGCATATCAATCAATTTTTTAAGTGCGGGCTCAAATTTAGCGCCATACCAATGGTTTTCTTCACTTGCGGTTTGGCGAATACACTCAACCGTATAATCGGCGGCAATTTTGGCAGCGTCATAAGCAGATTTACCGCGAACTAAAGCACCTGTAAAGGCAGAAGCATAAATATCGCCTGTGCCGTGACAACTATTGGGTAAAAATTCGTGTTCGTAATATTTATATTCGCCATTTTCAAACACAACTATACCTGTATAGCCCTTGCGATAAGTAACACCCGTAAGAATAACGTTTTTAGAACCAAGCGCGATTAGTTTTTCAACAATACCGTCAATATAAGCGCGGTCATATTCGGTCTTATATTCAGTGTCGGTCAAAAAGCATGCTTCGGTAATATTGGGCACAACGTAATCTGCCTTGGCGCAAAGACCCTTCATTGCTTCTACGTATTCTTGGTCGAATAGGGGGTAAAGCTTTCCACCATCAGCCATTGCGGGGTCGATTATTGCTTTGGCATCATCTTTGTTAAGCTTTTCGATAATATCAATAACATAATCAATTTGCTTTGTGCTGCCAAGATAGCCGGTATAAATGCCGTCAAACTTTATATTTTCTTTTTGCCAATGTTCGCTAATTGCGGGCATATCGTCGGTTAAATCGCGGAAGGTAAAGCCGCTAAAACCTGCAGTATGGGTTGATAAAACTGCTGAAGGTAAAATGCAGGTTTCAATACCGCAAGCGGAAATAATAGGTAATGCAACCGTGAGTGAGCATTGACCTACACAGGAAATGTCTTGAATTGTTAAAATTTTGGGGTATGACATTTTATTTTGCCTCTTTTCCTTAATGGCTTAAATTTTTTATGGGGAAATTATAACACAAGTTTTTTTAATATGCAATAATTTTTTTATTGCAATTTGTGTGACTAATTGTTATAATAGACAAATAACATCTTTTCGTGTTTCTGTATCAAACACGAAAAGGTGTTTTTTATTTTGTTTTTTGACTCCCCTTTAAATATAGAAAAACACCGTTCACGTTTTGTGAACGGTGTTTTTCGTTGTTTATTTGAGTTGTATCTTATATAAAAATTATTTAACGCTAAGCGTTGTACCTTTTTTGCCTTTTCCGTTGTTAAACCAATCTCCTCCAACACCGCTGGTAATCATCCAAAAACGGTTATGGCTAACACCAAAGTTATAACTGCCTTGGTAGTTGGGTAATCCGTCCTGCGAGGTGAAATATGCTTCATTAAGTGAATGCCATTGATTAGTGTTCGCGTCTAAATATTTGGCGTTGCATACTTCCATTGAACGGATGTTGCCTGAATGTTCTGTTATATAGTTTTCGAGAAAAACGTATACCGAACCTTTTAAAGAGGAATTTTTAACGCCAACGTCATAACTGCATATTAGGGTATATTCTTGGGTTTCAAAATCGTACACGTATTGTTCAACCGTTGTGTTTCCTGTGTTGGGTGACACACCGCATTTTAAATGCATACGGTACCAGTGGTTAGCTTCCCACGAATAGGGTACAGAGCAATGTGCACCTGTACCTTCGCCGTCAAATTCTTCTTTACTGGTGGCTATTACGGGATAAATTCTTTTGGCGCGAATTTTTTGTTCTCTGCCAAATTTATCCTTATAAAATACGTCCCAAAACGACATAATACCAACTTTAGTGCCGTTATAAATATTTTGAAAGCCCGCATAAGCGTGTATACCGTTTGGGTCAATTTGCAACTTGCCGTATTCTTTTTCTATCATTGAGTAATCCATTGACCAACAACCCAAACAGCAATATGTACCTTTTGGTAAATGATCTGCTCTAAAATCGACCATATATTCCTTATATTTTACGTTGCTTGGTATGTAGAACGTACCGTAAATATAAGGTGAGCGTATTTTACTTGTTTTGTTGTGATTTTGTATTTCGTATTCGTTTGGGGTATTAAAAACTCCCGCCCAGTTAATATCCTGCATAGTCATATTTTATATACCTCGTTGGTTTGTTGTGTAGAATGTTTTTTATTTTATTATCGCTTTAGTTACTTATTGAAAAATCAATCTATATACATTTTAACAATTTGCCAAGCAGCTATAAGTTTATCAATACTCCAACCCGCATTTGCAGGTGAGGTGGAGGGAAGGCAAACTGCATCTTTGCAAAGAGTATCGCGAATATATTTATTGTAATATTTTTCGGCGGTTTTGCCGTTTACAAAAATTTGTTTTATATCTGCATTTTCTAAAATTTCCGTAAGGTCGTTTGGAACAACGTTTTTAATAGAACTGTCAGAACTTCCGGTAATATCACAAGAGGCGATAACGTCCCACAAAGCAATGTGATTTTCATACAAGAAATTTTGTTTTTCTTTTATAGTTACAGGTGTATTGGCGCCTATAACTGCTGAAATAACCTTCCAAAAGCGGTTTTGCGGGTGACCGTAGAAAAATAATTGTTCACGTGATTTTATCGACGGAAAACTGCCTAAAATAAGCACTTTTGAGTTTTTATCATATAAAGGCGGGAATGGGTGCTTTGTCATAATTAGGTAATCCTTTAAAAAGTATTTTAATTTATTAAATTATAACATAAATTTTCGTGTGTTACAAGGCGGGGATATAATCATACCGCAAGTGTGAATGTTATCAATTCGAAGAATTTTATATAATCGCCTCGCTTACGCTCGTTGCCGCGCCTAAACAACAGTCACCCCGGACTGTTGTTCTTAACGGCTTGTTCGAATCCCTTCATTGATAGAACAGAATTAAAAAAAGAACCCATCCTTGTGGATGGATTCTTTCTTTAATTGGCCCGCCTGAAGGGATTCGAACCCCCGTTCTTCAGAATCGGAATCTGCTGCCTTATCCAGCTGCGCCACAGGCGGAAATATTAAAATATAGTGAAAAGTGAAAAGAGAAAAGTGAAAAGAAAATGTGCGCCGTTGGCACGATGTATATATCGTTTCGCTTTGCGAAACACATTTTC
>JAZQWD010000109.1:0-12679 GCA_045632165.1 Acutalibacteraceae bacterium
ACAAAAATTATTGCAACAATGCTTCCAACAATTATCGTAGGCATTTTATTGCCCCCTTTCTTTACTTATTAGTATTCTTATCGCGACGGAATATCATATAAAGCATAAACACAAGCACTGCCGTTGCGGCGATAAGACCGATAATATCGGGTGTGCCTGCAAACAACATACCAAACTGATAAACCATAAGCGAAATTGCATAAGCAAATACGCACATATACAAAATTGTGCCAAGTGACCAACGCCAGTTGTTCATTTCACGCTTGATAGCGCCCATTGCCGCAAAGCAAGGCGCACACAAAAGGTTAAAGAGCATAAAAGATATACCCGCTAAACCGCTACCGCCAAAGAATTCCTTCGCGATAACCGAATACATTGCGGCGTCACCCTCGATCGCCAAATCGGCATTTGCCATTGATGAAAGTGTACCGAAAGTACCTACAACCTGTTCTTTAGCCATAAGACCAAGCACAGTCGCAACCGATGCCTGCCAGTTGCCAAAGCCCAATGGCTTAAACACCCAAGCAAAAAGGTTGCCAATATTTTGAAGCACCGAAGCGCCACCGCTTGTTTCGGTGATAAAGTGAATACCACCGTCGAGTGAAAGTGTGTTTAAAAACCAAATTATAATATTTGCCGCAACAATAACCGTACCCGCACGTTTAATAAACGACCAGCCGCGTTCCCAAGTGGCGCGGAAGGTGTTTTTAAGCACAGGTGCGTGATATGACGGAAGCTCCATAACAAAGGGGGCAGGGTTACCTGCAAAGGGTTTAGTTTTCTTAAGCATAAGTCCCGTTACAACAACCGCACCAATACCCACAAAATAAGCAAGTAAAGCAACCCATGCGCTACCGCCGAACAATGCACCCGCTATCATACCAACAATAGGCATTTTAGCTCCGCAAGGAATAAAGCCCGTTGTCATAACCGTCATTTTACGGTCGCGGTCTTGTTCGATTGTACGGCTTGCCATAATACCAGGCACACCGCAACCTGTTGCCACAAGCATTGGTATAAATGATTTGCCCGAAAGCCCAAACTTTCTGAAAAGCTTATCCATAATAAATGCCACGCGCGACATATAACCGCAGTCTTCTAAAAGCGAAAGCATTAAGAAAAGTATTATCATTTGCGGAACAAAGCCAAGCACTGCACCCGCACCACCAACAATACCGTCGGCAATTAAGCTTACAAGCCAAGAGGCAACGTTCCATTCGGTAAGTAAATTAGTAACCCAAGGAATTATCCACGCACCGAAAAGAGTATCGTTCATAAAACCGACTGTCCAGTTGCCGATCGAACCGATTGATATGTAATAAACAAGCAACATAATAACTGCAAAAATAGGGATAGCCAAAAATCGGTTAGTAACAATACGGTCGATTTTATCTGAAGTGCTTAAACGGTTTAACGGCTTTTTCTTATAACTGCCGCTTAACACACGCGCGATATATTCATAACGTTCGTTAGCTATAACACTTTCACTATCATCGTCCATTAATTTTTCAACGTAATCAATATCTGTTTCAATATGACTTAAAATTTTTTCTGAAAGCTTTAATTCTTTTAAAACCTGTTGGTCGCGTTCAAAAATTTTAACCGCATACCAACGCTGTCTTTCATCTGGCATACTGTGTACTGCCGCTTCCTCAATATGTGCAAGCGCATGTTCAACGTCACCACAAAAAATATGGCGAGGTATTTTATTTGTCGCCTGTGCAGCATTTACCGCCGCCGAAACCGCTTCATCAATACCTGTGCCACGCAAAGCCGAAATTTCTACAATATTACATTCTATACGTTTTGCAAGGGTGGCGGTGTCGATATTTTCGCCGTTTTTACGCACAACGTCCATCATATTAATAGCAATAACCACAGGTATGCCTAACTCAATAAGCTGTGTTGTGAGATAAAGGTTTCGCTCTAAATTTGTGCCATCAACAATATTTAAAATAACGTCAGGGCGTTCATTTACCAAGTATTCGCGCGCTACTACCTCTTCCAAAGTATAGGGCGAAAGCGAATATATACCGGGAAGGTCGGTAACAATTACGTCGCTTTGTTTTTTAAGCTTGCCTTCCTTTTTTTCAACCGTAACGCCCGGCCAGTTACCAACGTATTGGTTTGAACCCGTAAGCAAATTGAAAAGTGTTGTTTTACCGCTGTTCGGATTACCCGCAAGTGCAATTTTTATACTCATTTTTTCTTTCCTTTCAAATTTGGTTAGCGTACGCTAACCGTTGGGTAAAAAATAAAATTTTACTCAATTTCAATTATTTCGGCATCGGCCTTACGGAGCGAAAGCTCATACCCGCGAACCGCCAATTCCATAGGGTCACCTAAAGGCGCTACCTTGCGAACAAAAATTTCAACACCTTTTGTAATACCCATATCCATTATACGGCGCCTTACCGCGCCTTCGCCATGAAGCTTTACAACCTTTGCAGTTTGCCCTACCTTCACGTCTTTAAGGTTTTTCATCATGTATTCACCTATCCTTTTAAATAAGTTAGCCACCGCTAACCGAATGCTATTATACCATAATTTTCATATTTGTCAAGATTTTTTTAATAAAAAATGCGGTTTTCACCGCATTTTAATTTTGCTTATTATCTTTGCTTACCCATAAAGAAGATTGCAAGTGTGCCTGGGCCCGAATGTGATGCAATTACAGGATCAAGGCAATTAATTACAACTTCCTTTACACCGTAACGTGTTTTAACCGCGGCAGCGATAAATTTTGCATCTTCAAAACTGTCGCCGTGGGTTAAGAAAATTGTTTGGTCTTTAATATTTTCGCCTTGTGCTTCAAGTGAATTGATAAGATGCTCAATAGCTGCTTTTCTACCGCGCGCCTTACCTGTAACGTAAAGCTTACCGTCGTTTGCAACGTGCATAAGGGGTTTTATACCCAAAACAGTTCCAACAACCGCACCTGTACCTGAAAGTCGACCGCCACGCTTCAAGAAGAACAAATCATCAAGGGTGAAAACGTGAACTAAATTAAGTTTATTATCTTCAACCCACTGTGCAACCTCTTCTATTGTTTTGCCTTGGTTTTTAAGTTCGACTGCATAATGCACTAAAAGCCCCTGCCCCATTGAAGCGGAAAGCGTATCAACTACAATAATTTTTCTGTCGGGGAATGTTTCTTTATAATCTTCTGCCGCGGTTACAATATTTTGATATGTACCCGAAAGACCAGAAGAAAAAGCAAGTATAAGCACGTCATTACCCTGCTGCAAAAGCGGAATTATAACGTTATCGCAAGCATCACGACCAACAAGCGAGGTAGTAACCTTACCCTTTTCACGCAAAAATTTATATGCTTCAGTAAAATTCGGTTCTTGACCTTTTATATAACTGTCGTAGCTTTTATTCATCATATGATATTGAAGTGAAATAACCTCAACGCCATATTTTTCAATAAGATTACCTGTTAAATTAGCGCAAGAATCTGTCACAATTTTAAAACTCATTTTAAAGTGCCTCCAAAAAAATGTTACACCAAAAGTATAGCCGCATTTTATAAAAAAATACAACCTACTGACAGTTTTTCCCACTCTAATAACAAAAACGCGACAGTAGAATTTCGAAAAAACAACTCTACTGTCGCGAGAATTCCCTTTATTTAAGGGTTTTGTCGAGTATATAATTGTATGCTTTAGTAATTGGAATATACAAAATCACCATTAAAACAATGTTGCCGATACAATGCGGAATATCAAAACTTATACCGCTTAATATATAAGCAACACCCATAGATATACCACCTGTTATAAAATAAGGAATTGAACAAAGTGTACCAAATGCCATACCAAAAAGTCCCGAAACAACAGTATAAAGCACAACGTTATCAATTTTCCTTAATGGAATAACCACAATCACTAAAATAGCCCAAACATAAAGATAGTTGAGCGCCCAAATATGTAAGCCGTAAGTCATAATTTCCAAAAAAGCGAAAACATAAACCGAAATAAGCGACTTAAATCCAAAACGTCTTGTAACTATAACGGTTAAAAAACTTACAATTTCAATATTGGGAAGCGGCGCCATAATTACTTGAGAAACATACATTAAAACGCCCATAAAAATGAGTATTATCAGTTCAACAAGTTTAAGCAGGCGTGTTCGTGATTTCAAATTTGTCACCATCTACTATTTTTAAATCGTTTGCGCCAACCATAACGGTTTCGCCGCCTTTAGTAAAACACCACCAACTTTTATCTAGCGTATAATCTGCACGAACGCCATCAATATGGTTATAAAAACCTGATTTGTGTTCATCCTCAGTCACAAGGCCTTCTTCAAATAGCGCATCACCGAGCGTTTTCTTATCGGTTTCGATATTAAACACTTTTTCGGTTTTGTCTTTTGCAACTACAGTTACGGTAATACTGATGGTTTTTGTTTCCTGTGTACCCGAATTTACGTCGGAATTCGTGTCACCCTTACCGCAAGCCGCAAAGGTGAATAGCACCATTAAAACCACAAGGGCAAGTGCCAAAATTTTTGTTAAAATGCTTTTGTTTTTCAAAATAAAAAACTCCTTTTGTATTGTTGTCAAAACAACGTTAATACAAAAGGAGATATACGTACAAAAAAGCACACCACAATACAAGGTTACTTTAGCACAATACACCGTCAATTACTCGTGACACATTTGTATTAACAACCAAAAGCGAGTATTCCGACTTATTGTGCGAGTGTTTCGGGTTGCTCGGTCCTTTCGCCTTCCCGCTTTAAGCAGTGACATAATGAAAGGATTTAACACAAATTACGGCGACGAGTTCGCAGGGGAATTTCACCCCTATTCCAGTTTAAGAAAAGCATAAACTTTTCACTTTTGGGTTTGCTTTGCCTTTGAATTTTAACACTTTAAAATACTATTGTCAAGCATTAATCAAAAAGTGCTTCCCACTCTTCCATAGTGGTCATAAGTTCTTCCTCAAGCTCGGCTTGCTTCTGATTAAGCTCACCAAGTTTTATATAATCCGAAAGGTTTTCTTCCTTTAAAAGTTCAGCTTCAATTATGCCGAGTTCTTCTTCAAGCTTTGCAATTTTTTCTTCGCATTTTTTAATTGCTTTTTCTTTTCTTGCTTTTTCTTTTAATGGCGTCGTATAGGTTTTCTTTTCCTTCGGCTTTTCTTCCGCAACCGCCACAGCGGGCTTTATATTTTTTTGTTTTTCTAAATATTCCTCGTAACCGAAGCGATAAAACTCGACTTCGCCACCCGAAAAGTTAAGAAGCGAATTTGAAATTTGTTTAATAAAATAACGGTCGTGCGATACAAACAAAAGTGTACCCTCGAAGTTTTTAAGCATTTCTTCAAGCGCTTCTTTTGAAGCAATATCCATATGGTTTGTCGGTTCGTCGAGTATTAGAAAATTCGGTCGTTTTTTAAAGATTTTACAAAGCGCCAAGCGTACACGCTCACCACCTGAAAGCATATCAACCGTTTTAAAAACCTCTTCCCCACTAAACAAAAATGCACCAAGAGCGCATCTGGCCTCGAACGGGGTTAAAGTAGGATATTCTTTTAAAAAGTCGTCAAGTACGGTATCACTCGACGAATATTGTGCCATTTGTTGGTCGAAATAACCGATTTGCACACGCGGACCAAACTTATATTCACCGCCGAGCTTTGCTATATCGCCAACAAGTGTTTTAATAAAGGTCGATTTTCCAAGCCCGTTACCACCGATAATACCAACCTTGTCGCCGCGCTTCATTTCAAGGTTTACAGTTGACAAAACACCGGTATAACCGATTTTTAAATCTTTAACCGAAAGCACGTCCTTAACACCGATATCAAGCGGAGTTAAATCAAAATGGAATACTGCAAGATCCTCACGTTCGGGGGCATCAACAATTTCCATTCTTTCAAGCTCTTTAATTTTCGACTGAGCCATTGCCGCCTTTGTTGCCTTATAGCGGAAACGATCGACAAGCCCCTCTAAACGGGCAATATCCTTTTGTTGCGCCTCGTATTCTTTAAGTTGCTGCGCGCGGTATTCTTTTTTAAGTTCGGCAAAACGGGTATAATTGCCTACATATTTATGGGTTTTACCGTTTTCAATTTCATAAACGGTGTTAACCACGTTATCTAAAAACATTCTATCGTGCGAAACCACAACAAACGCTTTTTTATAGTTCTTTAAATATTCTTCAAGCCAAACAGTCGCCTCAATATCAAGGTGGTTGGTCGGCTCGTCCAAAAGTAAAATATCCGGTTTAGATAAAAGCAATTTTAAAAAAGCAATTTTAGTACGCTGACCGCCCGAAAATTCATATAATTTTCTTTGCTTTTCTTCGTCACTAAAACCAAACTTTTTAATTGCGGCTTCGTATTCTTTTTCAAAATAAAAACCGCCAAGATTTGTAAAAGTATCTAAAAGATTAGTATATTCTTTAATATCGTTTTCGTCACCCGAAAGCGACATTTTTTCTTCTGCCGCCGCTACCGCGTCTTTTAAAGTTAAAATATCGCTGTAAGCCGAACGCACCTCTTCCAAAAGGGTACGGTTATCATCCTCAAAGGTCATTTGCGACAAAAAGCCAATAATCGGCTTTCCCGACACCGCTATAAAGGAATTTTGGTCACTGTCAAGTTTTACGATTTTATGCTCGCCCGAAATTAGCTTTAACAGTGTGGTTTTACCGCAGCCGTTTCGGCCTACAACCGCAATTTTACTGTTATCGTTAATTTCAAAATCAATTTTCTTTAAAATCGGCTCGCCCGAAAGTTCAACAACGCCGTTTTGAATTTTATACTGCATACCACACCGCCTTTCTAAAATTTAAGCGGGGTTTTATCCCCGCTTATTGTTTATTAAGAAATTTTTGCTTTTTCAATAAGATAGTCGACAACTTTTTCTTGAATATAAATGCCTTCAAAATAACCTTCGCCGTTTTGTTCTTTAAGGGTTTTTTCGGTTACCTTATCGCTCTTATAAGAAGCAACGATTTCTTTAGTTTTCTTTGTGAGCGCGTCTTTTTCAAACTTAAGACCTGCCTTATCGAAAATAGCGTAAATTACCATTTCTTCCTGCATTAAGGGTTCGCTGTAATTTTTAACAACCTCTTCTTCAAATTGTTCATCGGTCATATTGTTTGCGGTAAGATAATATTCAAGTGTTACCGAATCACCATAATACTGTCTAAGATTTGCTTCAAATGCTTTTTTACCAAGTTCGGTAGCCATTTTCTTTTCAGCTTTGGGGTATTTTTTAACCTCTGCATCGGCTAAAACCTTAGTCATAATAATATTTTCAAGGGTTCTGTCCTTGAGTGAATCGTAATATTCTTCAACTGATTTATAATCAAGTTCTTCATAATATTCTTCGGGTGTCAAGGCACGCTTTGCAGTAACGTAGTTAATCTTAACGGTAAATACAACGTCTTTACCTGCAAGCTCTGCAGTGTAGTTTGTGGGGAATTTTAAGTTAAGGTCAACAGTGTCGCCAATTTTTTTACCAACAAGCTTTTCTTCGAAGCCCTCGATAAACTGACCCGAACCAAGTATTAAGTTGTAACCTTTTGCACTGCCACCGTCAAATTCTTTGCCATTTAATTTGCCTGTAAAGTCAATATTAACGGTATCACCATTTTTAAGGGTGCCTTCGGTAGTCTTATCGTAAATAACAACGTGATTTACCTTAACGGTGAATACAACTGCTTTGCCTGCAAGTTCGGTATTACCGTAATCCTTTGGGAATGTTAAGTTTAAATCAATAGATTTACCGATTTCAGCACCGATAAGTCCTTCTTCAAAACCCTCGATAAATGTGTTAGAGCCAAGCTCTAATTCTTGATTTTGAGCTGTACCGCCTTCAAACGCAACACCGTTAAGCTTACCAACGTAATCGATGTTAGCAACGTCACCCTTTTTAAGCTTGCCTTCGGTAACCTTTGCATAAAAATCAAAGCTTTGAATATCACTGTTCATAAACTGTGAATAAACATCCTTGTATTCTTTGCCGTTTGTATCAATTTTAATACCTTCGTATTCACCAAGTGTTACAAACTTGTCCATTTTAAGGTTGTATTTAATTCTGCCTTTATTTGCCTTTGTGCAACCTGCAAATGCAAATACAAGGGCTAACGCCAATACTAAACTAATAATTTTTTTCATCATTCATTTTCTCCGATTTCGTTATTTAATTCGCCTTTTGATGCCGCCTTTAAGTAAGCGTTTATAAAGCCATCTAAATCCCCGTCCATAACGGCATTTATATTACCTGATTCAAACCCTGTGCGATGGTCCTTTGCCAAGGTGTAAGGCATAAACACGTAAGAACGTATCTGACTACCCCAAGCGATTTCCTTTTGAACGCCCTTAATATCATCAATTTTTTCAAGATGTTCGCGTTCTTTAATTTCCAAAAGCTTGGATTTAAGCATTTTTAGTGCCTTATCCTTGTTTTGGAACTGGCTTCTTTCGTTTTGACACGCAACCACAATACCTGTAGGAATATGGGTAAGACGTACCGCCGAAGAAGTTTTGTTAATATGCTGACCGCCCGCACCACTTGAACGGAACACATCCATTTTAATATCTTCTTCCCTGATTTCGATGTTCATATCATCAGTAATTTCAGGCATTACTTCAAGTGAAGCAAAAGATGTATGACGTCTACCCGAAGCATCAAAGGGTGACACACGAACCAAACGGTGAACGCCCGATTCGCTCTTAAGATAACCGTAAGCATTCTCGCCTGTGATTTCCAAAACGGCGCTTTTAAGACCAGCTTCATCACCGTCTAAAAAGTCAAGAAGAGATACCTTAAAGCCGTGTCGTTCGGTCCAACGGGTGTACATACGTACAAGCATTGAAACCCAGTCCATTGCTTCGGTACCGCCCGCGCCCGCATGGAAGGTAATAACCGCGTTGTTTTTATCGTATTCGCCTGTCAAAAGTGTTGTAAGGCGAAGCTCGGCAAGGCCTTTTTCAAAATCTTTAATACCGCTTTCAATTTCTTCAATAAGCGATAAGTCGCCTTCTTCGTTGCCAAGTTCAATCAAAACCAACAAATCGTCATAGCTTTGGCAAAGTCCGTCATAACGGGCAACGGTATTTTTAAGCTTACCCGCTTTTTGCAAAACCTTTTGTGAATTTTCGAGATCATCCCAAAAACCGGGGGCTGCCGCTTTAGTTTCAAGTTCCTCAATTTCGCGGCAAAGCGCATTGTAACCCAACGCATCCTTTAAATCGCGAAGTTCGGGCTCATTTGAGTTAAGCTTTAGCCCTAACTGCTCAAATTCAAGCATATATTTCCTCCGTAATTATTTTGTTAAAGTGAAAGCACACCAATTATCTTTATAGTTTTCCTGCGCTATTTTAAAGCCGTGTGCCGCCGCTGAATTTAAAACGTCGTCTTTTCTTAAATCAATAATGCCCGAAATAATTAAAACGGCATCATCTTCCATAAAATCGGCAACGTTATCGAAAAGCTTGATAATAACGTCGGCAACGATATTAGCGCAAATTACGTTAAACTTACCGCTTATTTTATCGGCCAAATCGCCAACTAAAAATTCGCATTTATCCTGTACGTTATTAATTTCGGCATTTTCCTTTGCGGTTTTAACCGATTGCGCGTCAATATCAACACCTATTGCACTTTGGGCACCCAAAAGGGTTGAGGCAATTGCCAAAATACCACTGCCTGTACCGATGTCGAGCATTTTTACACCATTGTTTATATGCTTTTCCAAAAGGGTTAAACAAAGTGAGGTTGTCGCGTGGGTACCTGTGCCGAATGCCGCACCTGGATCGATATTTAAAACGGTGCGGTTATTCTTATTGTCGTATTCTTCCCAGCTGGGAACAATAACGAGCTTTTCGCCAATTTCGCTAACGTGGAAATACTTTTTCCAGTTTTCGTTCCAGTCAGCATCGTTAACACCGATAGCGTTAACAGTGAAATCAATATTAGCCGCGCGGAAACGTTCCTTCAAAAACTCAACCGCTTCCATAGCATTATCGCATTCGCTTATGTAAATATGTATAAGCGAGGTTGTACGGTCTTTCGCGATAAGTTCTTCATCAATTAAATTGATATGTGCAATTTCTTCCGCTTTTTCCTCTAAATCAGAATAATCTTCGATATAAATACCATAAGGCACCGTCATATTAGCGATTGCAGCCGCTTCGTCGGTATCCTTTTGAGGTACTGTGATTGTAATTTCAGTCCAGTTCATAGTTACTCCTAAAATTAAATTAACCAAAATATTATAACATAAATTTGTAAATTTTTAAAGCATTATTTTAAGTATTTCGCTTCTTTCGGCAAAAACGGTGCCCTGCACCATACTGCCACGACCACCACCGCGTATATTAAGGTTGGCTTTCATATTTTTAAACAATTCTTGCAAGGGTGCTTCATCACCGACAATCGCAAAGAAATATTCGCCCTCTTTGCCCGAAAAAACTGCTCTTATACCGCCTGCTTTTTTATAAAGCGAATCGGCATAAAGCTGTAATTCCTTAATATCCATATCGGTTTCAAACTCGGCGGTTACCTTATTTTCACCATTAAACGCTTTCACCTTTTCGGCAATTAAACGGCGCTTTAAATCGCCTATTTTAAATTTAAGTTCGCCCTCTGCAGCGATTAATTTTTCAACCGCGTCAGCAATTCTAACCTGTTCAGTACACAAAAGTGATGAGATTTTAAGCCCGCTTTGATATTTTAAGTTATAATCATTAAGCGCATCAATACCGCATTTTACCCAAAGACGTACACCGCCCTTGTTCTTTTCGAAATCTAATATTTTAATAATACCAATTTCGCTCGCGGTATTAACGTGAGGCGCACAGCAAGCGCAACGGTCGTAATTTTCAATTTCTACAATACGCACGTCTTCAGTTAAATCAAGCTTACTGCGGTACTCAAGATTTTCTAAGTTTTCGGGGTAATAACAGTTAAATTTAACGTTTTCCCAAACTGCTTTGTTGGCTAAAAGTTCAATTTTATTTAAATCTTCACGAGTTAAAAGACCATTAAAGTCCATCGTCATTTCACTTTTGCTTAAATGAAAGCCAACGTTATCGTACCCGTAAAGCGAGTGTACAATACCCGAAATTATATGCTCACCCGAATGGTTTTGCATTTTGCGAAAACGCTCGTCCCAATCGAGAGTGCAGTTAACCTCTTTACCGATTTCAATATCCTTTTCGAGATAATGGTAAATCACACCGTCTTTAATTTGAACGTCGGTTACCTTTACCCCGTCGATAAAACCCGTATCGGAGGTTTGTCCGCCACCTTCGGGGAAAAATGCCGTTTTATCTAAAACCGCTACCGCATTTTCGCAGGATATAACGGTTGCGGAAAATTCGCTTAAATGCGAATCGCTGTCATAAAGTTTTACTGTCATCCTAACTTTTCCTTTACAATATATGCCGCTTTGTAGATATCGCCGCCGCCCATAGTAATTACAATATCGCCCTCTTTGGCGGTGTTTATAATTTCGTTTGCAATGTTTTCAAAACCGTCAACAATTACACAATCGGGAAGTTCTTTTGCTAAATCTTCTGAATAAATGTTAAAGGTATTAACCTCGCGCGAGCCCATAATCGGGGTTAAAATAACCTTATCGGCAATCGATAGCGCTTTGATAAAATCGTCCTTCAAAAGCGCGGTGCGTGAGAAGGTAAAGGGTTGGAAAACCGCAATAACACGGTTATAGTCGAGATTTTTAGCGGCGGTTAAAGTCGCTTTAATTTCGGTCGGGTGGTGAGCATAGTCGTCAGCCAAAACAAAGCCGTTAAACTCGCCCAAAAATTCAAAACGTCTGCCCGCACCGGTAAACTGCTCTAAAGCAGATTTTATACCCTCAGCAGAAACACCCATATCATAAGCCACCGCAAAAGCCGACAAAGCATTTAAAATATTGTGGTGACCGGGGATTTTAAGGTCAAGGCGTGTAAGCTTTTCATCGCCCTTCATAACGTCAAACGAAAAACCGAATTTACCTGCCACTTCATTAGTAGCATAGTAATCGTTTTTACTGTCAAAACCAAAGGTTACGGTTTTAATATCGAGCCCGTCGGTTGCCGATAAAGCCAACTCATCATCGCCGTTAACGTAGCAGGTTTTACCCATACCGATAAACTTTTTAAATGAAGCCACCATATTTTCCATCGTTTTAAAATAGTCAAGATGGTCGTTATCAATATTTAAAAGAACGGTAATATCGGGAGAAAGTTGTAAAAAGGTGTCAACAAACTCACAGCTTTCGCAAACCATAGTTTCGCTCTTGCCTGCAATACCGTTAGAATTTATTAGAGGCAACTTACCGCCGATAACTGCTGTAGGTTCCATCTTGTTTAAAATCAAAATTTGTGTTATCATAGAGGTAACCGAGGTTTTACCGTGGGTACCGCATACACCGATAACGTTGTCGTACTTACGAGTAATGGCGCCCAAAAGGTGCGAACGCTCCATCGTGGGGATACCGCGTTTTTCAGCTTCTACGATTTCGGGGTTTTCTTTAGAAATTGCGGCTGAATATACAACTAATTCTGCGCCCTCGATATTTTCGGAATTATGACCCATAAACACTTTTACACCAAGCGCCTTAACACGCTTTAAGGGGTCGCTTTCATTATTGTCAGAACCGGTTAAAATATAACCCTTGCTGTGCAAAATTTCGGCAAGCGGACACATA
>JAZQWD010000110.1:0-9735 GCA_045632165.1 Acutalibacteraceae bacterium
CTATTGACTCAAAAAAAATATAGGAGTTTTTATGAATAAAGAACGCATAACAAGTTTCCCATACGACCCTACCGAATTTCCATTTAATATTGAAATGTCAGGTATCACCAATTGTAACGACAAATACGAGGTATACCGTGAAAAGAGCTATTGCTACATTTTAGAATATGTATATAGTGGCTCCGGCACCCTCTTTTACGAAGGACGCGAATATATGGTAGAAAAAGGTGATGCCTATCTTTTGCCAAAGGGAAGTTGTCATCGTTATTATCCCCAGTACACGTGGGATAAAATTTGGTTTAATATAGATGGCGTGCTTGTTTCAAATCTTATTTATGCATATGATTTGCAAAACACTATTGTTTTTAAACGGTTTAATAACAAAAAAATTTTCGACGAGCTTTACGAAATCACGAACAGCAATCTTCCTGTAAGAGATATTATGATGAAAGGGGCTGTTCAGTTTCATTCCATTATTCAAAATCTTTACAACTTTAGACGAAAAGATTTTACGGATACCAAAGTTAATACAATTAAGAAAATGCTTGATTCTCACTTGTACGAAAAAGATATTTTTCTTAAAGATATCGCTAAAGAACTCCATATTTCACAAGTTCAAGTAATAAACATTTTTAAGAAAGCATTCGATATGACACCTTATCAATACTTTTACAAAAAGCGCATTGATATTGCAGCTGACTTGCTTTTAAATTCGAAAATGCAAATAAAAGAAATTTCCGAACTTTTAAATTACACCGACCCGGCATCTTTTTCAAACGCTTTTAAAAAAATTATTGGTATTTCACCTGAAAAATACCGTAAAATGAACATAAATATTATTTTTAATCAGGCAAATATACTTAACAAGTTTACCGTTGAAGCTGCAGAAAATCTTCCTTTTGACCTCACAGTTAACAGGCACTAATCATTTTAAAGTTTTTTATTTAATCCACTGTTTGGAGTGTGTGGATATGAGTTGTTCAACTCTACACCTGCCAGAATTTGAAACCGGTATTGATACATTGTGTATTTATTCTGGTTTCCAATTATTTTTTGCATATTTCTATTTAGACTATATGACAAATAAATTAAAATTGGAAATGAACTGATACATAAGCAGAGGCAAATCAAAGCCTCTGCTTTTATCTTTCCGAAAGTTTTGTGAAATCAGCAAAACACATAGAAATTTGAAAGAATTTATGTTATAATATAAATTAACGAATTTTATTTGCTCTTAAATGCGTTTGAAAGAAGGTGGCAGCATGATACAAATTGCAATATGTGATGATGAGAAAGCGATACTCGACGAGGTATCGGAATACATAAAAAACTATGCGGAAAACAAAAGTGATATTGACATTGAGGTATTTCGCTTTGATTCCGCAAGAACACTTATCAGCACGTTAGAGGATGGAAAGATCTTCGATATTTTTATCCTCGATGTTTATATCGGTGACGAGATGGGAACGGAGCTTGCAAGCTGCATCAGAAAAAACAGGATTGAAAGCCCTATTATTTTTGCAACAACCTCGCTCGAACACGCTCCGCAGAGTTATGAAACAGGCACACTCCGCTATCTGATAAAGCCAATCAATCCCCAAAAGTTTTACGAGGCAATGGATGCAGCTCTCCTTCAAGTGAAACGAATTGAGGATCGTTTTTTGAAGTTCAAGACGGAAAACGGTGTTGTAAGCGTAAATGCAAATCATATTTTGTACTCAGAAGCGCACGACCATTATCAATATTTGATGCAAGACGATGGCGAAGAAATCAAAGTCAGAATGACCGTTACGGAACTTTTTACCATACTCAGTAAATACGGTGGGTTTATTCGCATCGGAAGTGCGTATATTGTTAATTTAAGGTACGTTAAGAACGTAACCCCCATAAACGTATGCCTATATAACAATTTCAAAATTCAAATTCCGAGAGGAAAATTTACCGAGATCAAAGACACTTTTTGGAATTTCCAATGTGAAGGACAGGAGGATTAAACAAACATGATAGGAACGATTATAGAGTTCTGCTTCATACTTATAGCACACGCTGCCGTAGGCATTTATTCCTCCACTCTAAAATACAGCAAAAAGATCACCTATATCATTTGGGGCACTTGGATAGTGCTTCAAACCGCAATTCTTTGCTACACGGAAATTTTTATGAAAAACTGGCCGCTTCAGTTATTCTTCGAATTTATCATTACCTTTATCGGCCAGTACGCGATATTCTTTATAACCACAAAAGGAAAGATTGCACAAAGAATTTTCACCATATTGACTTATTCCATCTTCTTCACCATTATAACATCTTCGTTTATTCTTGCGAAGGATGCACTTAGCGATTTGCACTGGTCGCTCACTGTGCTCGTCCAAGGGATTTTGCTTTCGTCGATCGTGTTTTATTTCCTTCGCTACGTTTGCACGCTTTGCCGAGTCACTGCCAAGAATATTGACAAAAGTTGGTTTCTGCTTATTTTTGCTGATATTATATTTTTAATCGCCATAATACTGTCCTCGGTGTTCCCTGTAAAACTGAATAGCTTTGACGATCCTGCATTTTTCTCGTTCGTTTGCTTAAGCATTTCAATTTTGGCGGTGTATCCCGTTATCTTTTCAAGTATCAATCATATGTCCGACGCTGCTGAAAAAAGAGCAGTTGAAACACAAAACAAACTTTTAATTGCTCAAATCGAAGCGGAAACTGCACAGCTTACGGCTGACAGTCAATCAAGACACGATAGACGTCACCACAATCTCATTATGCTTGGTTTGGCGAGAAACGGCGATTTTGAAAGCCTTAAAGAATATCTTGCCAATCTTGTAGATGACGATAATAAGGTATGGGGTGAAACAAGATACTGTGAAAATACCACAGTAAATATGATTTTAACTATGTATAAAAGACGAGCAAAAGAAAACGATATCTCCGTCAAGATTTCCGCAAAAGCAAGTAATACCCTTACCATTCCTCCGCAGGATCTTGTTATTGTTATCGCCAATCTCTTTGAAAATGCGATTAACGCAACCGAAAAGCTAAAGGGTGTAGATAGAAATATAGATATTAAAATCAAAGACAGCCCCGAACGCTTGCTCATAAAAATAGACAATCCGTGCAAACAAAATCTAACCTTTGATGAAACGCTCTACGGCATTGGTATTCGCTCGGTGATTACCACCACAAATAAGTATGAAGGTATGTATGACTTTACCGCCGAGGAAGGTGTGTTTTCTGCTAAAATCATCCTAAATTTGAGGTAAAAATTACAATCTACGCCAAATCAGATACATTCTACGACAAACTCCCCACTTCGGGGAGTTTTTTGTTATACTCCATAAGAGTAAAATTTCTTCTTTTTTGAGGTAAAAAATGCTTAACTTGAACCTTAAGATGGATTATAATTGCAAAGTTCGATTAAAAATACAAGAGGAAAGCGAAATCGCCTGCCGTTGTGTTTTCAAGGGTGTACCCTGAATACGGTGAAAATGGTGAAAAAGTAAATAACATAACTAAAAGAGTGGTTTTACATCCTTAGGTTGGTGGGAATTGTTATAAAAACAAATAGAATATTGAGTACGTTTTTGGAATGAATGTGGAAAAACTTTATACGTATTAAAAAATTGTATAATGTAATATACGCCAAAGGAGGCATTATAATTATGAAAGAATGGATTGTAAAGAAAAAAGGATGGTTGGCGATCCTGGCTGCGGTTTTGTGCGTGGCGATTTTAGGTGTTATGGTTTTACCTGAGCTTGCAAAGGATGGCAGCGCATCGGTGCTTGCACCAGAGGAAGCCCAACCAGAAGATACGTCACCGGTAACGCCTTCAGGTCCAACGAAGGTTGAACCTGATAGTACCCAAAACAATACGCAGGAGGGTGCTAAGCCGACGGGCACACCCAATAAACCTGTTCCGGAAGCATCCAAGCTCAACACGCCTTATGATAGCTTTGAACTTTTTGAAAAGGGTACAATGAACGTATCCGCAACAGCATCTGTTCAAAATCAGGTGGATAACGGTGTGGTTTCTGCGCTTGTGGTTGTTGGCGGTGCTAACACCAATGCGACTGCGGAAGTGCCCCAGGGCGTTTCTGTGTCACAAAGCACCCAAGCTCTGACCCTGTCTGTGAAGGCAATGAACAAAACCAATGCCAGTATCAAGCCCGGAAAGGATCAGATTGTAGAGGCGCTTGATGTCCATATGGACGGTGTAGCTGCCACCAACACAGTGCCCATGCTGATTACCCTGAAAAGCTATCTGCCCATGGGCCTAAACAATGGCAATGTGAAGCTATACCATGTGGAAAAAGGCAAACCCGTTACGATGACCTGCGTAAAGGTTCCCACAAACCACAATGAATTTTCCTACGACTCTCTAACCGGTAATGTGACTATGGCACTAGCAAACTTCTCTGAGGTGGCCGTGGTAGCCGAGGCAAATAACCCCTGGGACGGCACCGTTGCAACAGGATTCGCTAAAGGCACCGGCACGGAGGCAGATCCCTATTTGATCTCCACCGCCCACGAAATGGCCTACTTCCGTAACCAAGTGGATGCAGGCAATACCTTTGCGGGTAAGTTTGTGAAGCTCAATAACAGCATCAATCTTGGAGATGTGAATTTTGATCCCATTGGCTACGGCTATGAGTGCGACAAGTATATGACCGACGGTATGACCTTCAACGGTACCTTCGACGGCGGCAACCGCACAATTTTCGGCCTATATCAGAACGGCTGGGATCTAGGCAGCAAGTATTCCTATTCCATGGCCGGCGGCGGTTTGTTTGCCTCTGTGGTAGATGCCACCATCAAGAATGTGAAGATCAGCGGCGCCAATATCGTGATGGAATGTGTGGATATGGGTATCCTGGTAGGTTATTCCCAGGGTGAATGTACTTACGAAAATATCGGCATCTATAATTCTAAGATCGCCAATTATCAGCGTGCTACCGGCGGTGTGGTTGGCGAAGTTAGCCCCAGAAAGAATGCGGACGGCTCTCTGATGGAGGGCAAAAAGAGCTTGCATACTTTCCGCAATATTGAAGTGGCACCGGATGTGGTGGTCGGTTCTCTTTGGGGCGACTTTGACGCACCCTGCGGCGGTGTGTTAGGCGCCCGCTGGGACGATTTCAATGCCACCGAAGTGGTGATGAAAGATGTAAAAGTTGGTTGCCGGATGGATGTGTACAACGATATCACTGCTGCTTACCAATGGCACGCATATCGCCGTGCAGGTATGCTGATCGGCAATACGGATCTGCCTGCCGGTGAAAACAGACTGGCGCAGGCTCCCTTCCTGACCTGCGAGAATGTCCAGGTCTATTACGGCGACTGGACAAATTATACCTACTGCCAGTTTACGAACCACAATGCCCGCTATCCCTGGGTTCGTACGCAGGAAGGTGAAAATTGTGAGGCCTTCTCCAATCCCAGATGGGGTGTGCCCAATGATATGAACGGCAAGCGTGTAACAAATATGGACCACAAGCACCAGGACGGCGATGAGTGTGGGGTTGGCCGTAGCTTTGAACAGCTGTACGGCGGCGGCCAGGGTGTTTACGGTCAGCCCAAGCATGACGGTGTTACCATTGTGGATTATAAATATGCAATCACCTATATGAATGACGGTGACGTGCTGTCCATTAAGTACATTACGGACGCGGATATTGAAAAATATGGCGCAATTGATCCGAACAATAATGACTTTGATGATTCTGCTGGAAAGGTTGTTATGGAATGGGCAAAAAATGAGATCACAGGCACCGTGCGGTTTGGCGGCTGGATGAATGCCGGCTCCACCAAGATCACTGAGATCTCTGCGACCAACACAAAGAATATTGTGCTGTATCCCTGGTTTGACAGTCCCTATACCGCAAGCTTTGTGGATCAGAACGGTAACGTTTTGGCATCCTGCTTCTTCACCAGCTCGGATACGAGCAAGCTGGAAGCTACCAGAGTTGCCGCTGAGAATGCCCTGCCGTCCCCCGGTAATAATTTTGTTTTTGATCGTTGGAAGGTCAAAAACAACAGTACCGAAGAAGATTTTAATGTCAGCAAGTTTAATAATTATAAATCAGACGTGACGATTTATCCCGTCTATCTCTATGATGGTGATGTGAATCTGATCCCTGTTGACAAGGATGGTGACGGTGCTACAGACGAATACCATGTTGGCGGTTATAGCAATCCGGATGGTCAGGATCTTGTGGTAATTCCTGAGTCGGTAAACGGCATTCCTGTTACTACTATTAGTGCGAATGCATTTTCTTCTTATGATGGTATTCATGCTGTTGTCATCCCTAAAACCATCGTAACAGCAGGCAATAATATGTTGGCTGTGGATTGGAGCAGTTTCTGGGGCAAGGGCGAAACCGTTACCATCTACTTTGAAGGCAGTCTTAGTGAATGGCTAGCAATCGAAGCAGCTTATTCCAGCGAATGGGACAATGGCCTGGGTGATAGTTCCCGCATTTTCTTCCTCAATGGTACTGGCAAAGTAGATGTGAGCCAGGGTTATATGCAAGCAACCGCAAAAACTAACTGGATTGGTCAAATTACATCTATCAATTGGACCCAAAAAAATGATGCTGCTACATTGCGTAGCGAATATATAGGTGCTTGTGACTGTAAAGATTGCGATGGCGCAATTCGTCCAGATGCTAAATACTGGAATTAATGAACTAGCAAATATACAATAGTGCTTCATAGGTTTTTTAACTTATAACGCTTTAAATATGCCGATTTTAGGACGATTGCGGATATGCCTCGCTTCGCTCTACCTCTACAAAAAAAGACAAGATGTTCCGAAATGAAACATCTTGTCTTTTTTAATTTTAAGTGTTAATTATTTGCGCTTGAAGAAGTCTGTAATATCACCAAATGCGTTATCAATATCCATGCTTGATGCGATAACGTCCTTGGCTTCGTACTTGATTACTTCGATTTCAGGTTGATTATAAGTATTCATGTTATTTACATCTCCATTCAATTAGGGTTTTACAACTTCATTATCAAATCCGCTATCATCAATATCGGGTGAGCTTGTGGCAATAATATCGATACATTCGTATACAATAGTTTCGATAACAGGTTGTTCAAATTTTTTCATATTAATATTCTCCCAATTTAAAATTATCTTGTCATAAGTGCTTTTGCGATATTGAACGATGCGCTACAACCACCATAGAAATGTGTGCCTGTATAGTTATTATAGTAGGTTCTTAACATACCGTTTGCATCATAATAACGGATATAAGCGCGTGCCGCAATACATTCATCATATTGTTTTTCAAGTTCAGCGCCTGTAGCTTTGGTGTAGGTTATAACTGCAGTATATTGTCTATATGCTTCGCCGTTATAATGGTCGGTTACACCGCTGCACTTAAAGTTTTTAACAAAAGAATATTGATTATTCGTATCAACGCCGTTTACGTTATCACCCTTGTATTGCAAAGTTGCATCTAAATTGCCCAAATTATTGGTAACTGTAGAAGATTTTGCCATAACAAAGCCATATTCAGCATCAATACCGCTGATAGCATTAATTTTAGCATAAAGTTCTTCACTTAATACTGTGATAAATCTTAAACCGCTTGCCGCATTACCATAGTGAGGCGTAGGATTCACAGCCGCATCACGAATTTGAACACCGATAAGGTCAAAACCAATATATGTATTTGTGGGTGTTTTCTTAGTATCGGCAGCTTCTTTTTCTACTGTACCGGTTTCAATCCAATGAGCATAAACTTCTACGTTACCCACGTAAATATCGGTCCACTTCAAAGGACGGTCTTCGCTTACGGGGTCAAGATACCAACCCTTGAATATATAATTATTATGGGTTTCGTACTCAAATACGGGAATATCATAGAAAGAGGTAATTGTGCCGTCAGCATTTAAGCTGTAAAGTGGGCTACCTTCTTTAAGTGAACCTGCGGGATAATATGTACGGAAGATATCATCGTCGAGTGCATCACCGTTATTGGTATGGAAGTTAACCTTATCAATATTGATAACTGCACCGAGAGTACCAATTTGTGAATGGAATACTTCGTCAGCTTGAGCATAAACACCTTGAAGTGTTGTTGTGCCTTCGAGGTCGTTAGGTGTGGGAAGTGAGCCGTTTTCTACCTTAATTTCAACATTATAACCCTTGCCTACATAGCTAACAGCAGGTATTGCTTCATTTAAATTAACGCTTCTGCCGTCAGCCCAGTTAAGCTGAACAACCTCTAAACGGTAGTAGTAAGGAATTTGATTTGCTTCATCGAACCAATGCCATACAGGATATGTACCTTCGCCATAACCTGTTGTGGGATCGATATAAACAGTAATTGTTGTTACTTCGTGTTGAGTAATGCGTTCCCATTCCCAAATATTATCAACGTCAAGATCTTCTGCCCAGCATAATACCTTAACTTCAGCCGAATAAGGATATGCGTCTTTAGGAACGTTGTCCGCCATACTTACGTAGAACTCTAAATCCAACAAGTCGGGGTTGAATTGTAAAGTAACGTTTACAATATGTAATGTCGAACCGTCAGGTTGTTTAACCTTTTCGATTGTCTTTTCGGTTACGTAATATCCTTCAAGGGTTACGTTTACACCGTAATCATATTCTGAAGTAAGGTGGGTAAAGTATTTAGAAACTTCGAATACGTCGGTATTGATTTCGTCACCGCGGTTATGCCAGTATACGTTATCATATTCCTTACTGTAACCGAGCATATCCATATATACGCGATCTTCCATCGGTGAGTTACGATCAACGTATGTAAGCTGAGTAAAGAGTGTCTTGTCGTAGTTTACAGCTAAACCGCCTTCATAACCTAACTGATTATGATTGATGGTAACCTTAAGATCTACAACGTCCATAACTTGAATCCACTTAGCATAAAGAACAGTGTCAGCCGCTACGGAAGCGTCAATAACATCGCTTGCGGGAATTGTGAAATCTTCGTCTAAATACCAACCATCAAACTTAAAGCCGTCGAAGGTAGGAACTAAGCCTGCAATAGAGGTTTCATAGCTCCAAGTATGGGTTGTAGGATAATTACCGCTTAATTTACCACCGTTTAAGTTATAAATAACCTTAAAGGTTTTAGGAATAAGGGTTGCAACCAATTCTTGGTTTTGTACACCGCCCAAATAATAAGCGGGAGCTTGATATTCGATAGTAAAGGGTAATTCGTCAGAGAACTGAACCTTATTGCCGTTTGCTAATACGATATCTTGTACTCTCATACCGTATTTATAGTAATGAATACCGTTGGGGTGGCTGATCCAAACAAGGTCAGAACCGCTTCCCTTTCCGTCGGTGAGTGTAACAACGTTACCCTTTAACATATTATCAAATATCATTTGGCTGATAACTGTCCAATTATGAGGTGCAAGAGCAATATTGTTTGCATCATAGGTAATAAGTACTTCAACGTTTTGAGGACGGAAGCCGTTACCGATTTGTTCAGCATTTACTGAATATTCAAGCTCGAATTCAACGGGCTCGAAGTGTGAGTGTACGTTAACGTTAGCAACCTTGTCATCGCCAAATTCGGCAACGAAATCATAAAGATTATAGGTTGGGTAATCTAACTTTAAGGTATCGTCAATACTTTCAGCTTCGTTTTGGAAAGTTGAAGTATAGTTAGGAATAAGAACTTGGATACGGTATTGCTCGAGGTTGTCGGGAATACCTGTGAAAGAATATTCAGCAAAGCCAACCTTGCGGCCTTGGAAAT
>JAZQWD010000111.1:0-3734 GCA_045632165.1 Acutalibacteraceae bacterium
CCTGCAAAGGCAATCGAATTTTTGAAGCCCGTTCTTAAAAACCTTGGTTGCGAAAACGTAACCTTTAAGGTTGCACAGCGCGAAAATGCCGCTTTAATTGAGCTTGAAGGCGAAGGTCTTGGCGCAATTATCGGTCATCGTGGCGAAACACTTGACGCACTTCAGTTTTTAGCAGGTCTTGCTTCAAACAACGGTGGCGGTTATTATAAGGTATCGCTTAACATCGGTAACTACCGTGAAAAGCGTGAAGATACTTTAATTGCTCTTGCAAACCGCATTGCAGAACAGGTTTTAAAGACCGGTAAGTGCAGAACACTTGAACCTATGAACCCTTATGAACGTCGTATTATTCATACCGCTGTTCAGTCTATCGAGGGTGTTACAAGTGCATCATTCGGTGAGGGTGTTAACCGCCGTGTTGTTATCGGTGTAGAGGGTGGCGAGCTTAAACCTTTAAGAAATGACCGTTCACGTGGTAGACGTGATGATCGCCGTCGTGGTGGCAAACGTCCCAGCAACAAGGTAGAAGTTGCTTCCAACCGTGCACCTAAGAAGGATAGCGATATCCCGCTTTACGGTAAAATCAATTAATAATTTAACGTGGTAGAATTTTAAAATTTCTACCACGTTTTTATTTTCGTATTATGCGTAAATTATAGTTTATCGCTGCGCGATTAAATAATAAATAAGAAAGAATAAAGAATAAAATCGGTGTCGGCTTTGCCGACGAATCTATATATCGTGCCGTAGGCACACATTATTTATTATTTATTATTTATTATTTTTTCTTTTGGGCGTTAGCCCGATAAACCCCAATTTGTTAAATTGAAATTATATTACAATTTTGTTAAAAATCAAAATCAAAATTGACAGGTGACAAAAAATAGTATATAATGTATTTGTTGATTTGCACCCATAAATTTGGGGTATAATTATTTTATCAATAAAAAACGGAATAGGAGGGACGCTAATGGAAAAATTTGTGATTACGGGCGGCAATCGTCTTTGTGGCGAAGTTCGTATAAGCGGTGCTAAAAATGCCGCAGTTGCAATTCTTCCCGCAGTTTTACTTGCTGACAGTCCTTCGGTAATTGAAAATCTTCCGAACATATCCGATGTTACAAACATTTTACACGTTTTGTCTGCGCTTGGTGCTAAGGTTCGGCTTATAAATAAATCCACAGTTGAAATTGATCCTACTAACGTAAATTCCTTTGTCGTTTCTCAAAAAATGGCAGAGGGTATGCGCGCTTCAAGCTATTTCTTGGGTGCTTTATTGGGTAGAATGAAAAAGGCGCGTGTTGCACCTCCCGGTGGCTGCAATTTCGGCGTTCGTCCTATCGACCAACATATCAAGGGCTTTGAAATGCTCGGTGCAAAGGTGTCTTTTGAAAAGGGTATGGTTGATGCAAGAACTTCTGAGCTTCGCGGCAGCAGTGTTTATCTTGACGTTGTTTCGGTTGGCGCAACTATTAATATTATGCTTGCGGCTGTTAAAGCAACAGGTCTTACAGTAATTGAAAACGCCGCGCGTGAACCCCATATAGTTGACCTTGCAAACTATCTTAACTCTATGGGCGCTAATATTATGGGCGCAGGTACAAGCGTTATTAAAATTCGCGGTGTTGAATCGCTTCAAGGTACTACTTACAGTATTATTCCCGACCAAATCGAAGCGGGTACTTATATGGCGGCTGCTGTTGCAACACAGGGCGACTTGCTTATAAATAACGTTACACCTAAGCATTTGGAATCTATTATTGCAAAGCTTCGTGAAACAGGCGCGGTTATTACCGAATATGATGAAGCTGTGCGCGTTACTATGGACCACCGTCCCCGTAAATGTAACGTTAAAACAATGCCTCACCCAGGTTTCCCAACCGATATGCAACCCCAAATCGCGACTGTACTCGCAATCGCAGAGGGTACAAGTATAGTAACCGAAGGTGTTTGGGATAATCGTTTTAGATATCTTGACCAGTTAACCCTTATGGGTGCTGACGTGCAGGTTGACGGTAAAACTGCCGTAATTACTGGTGTTAACGGTCTTTCTGCTGCTCCGGTTAAGGCGGTTGACTTGCGCGCAGGCGCTGCAATGCTTATCGCGGGTCTTGTGGCAGATGGTGAAACCGTTATTGAAGAAATTGAACGTATCGACCGCGGCTATGAAGAAGTGGTGGAAAAATTCACTAATCTTGGCGCAAAAATTAAGCGTGTTTATTCACCCGACGGTGTTGAAATTTTAAAACAAGCGTAAAATAATACAGGTCAACTGCGGTTGACCTGTTTATTTGTAATTTTGGAGGTGATTTTTTGTCAAGAATTTGTCCGCTTTTCAGCAGTTCAAGTGGTAACTGTACATATATCGGCACACAAAACGGTGGTATTTTTGTTGATGCGGGCGCATCCTTTAAGGGTATGTGTGAAGCGCTGACTTCTGCGGGTGGCAGTATTGACGAAATCGCCGCGGTGTTTGTAACCCACGAACACGACGACCATATTAAAGGTCTAAAAACTCTATTGAATAAGACAAATGCAACTCTTTATGCAAGTGAAAAAACTATTGATACTTTGGCTGGGCTTAATAAAATCCCTGCAAAATCAATGGTGGTTGCTATTGAAGATGATTTTGCCGAAATAAATGGTATAATTGCTCGCCGTTTTGCTACAAGCCACGACTGTGACGGCTCAAGCGGGTATAATTTTATCTTACCCGATAATAAGAAGGTTTCGGTTTGTACCGATAGTGGTATTGTTACTGATGAAATGCGTAATGCTATTTTAGGTAGCGATTTGGTGCTTTTGGAATCTAATCACGATATTCAAATGTTAAAGCAAGGTCCGTATCCGCCACATTTAAAAATGCGAATTTTGTCGGATTTAGGTCACCTTTCAAATAATGCCTGTGCGAGCGAACTTATGGGGCTTTTGAATTCCGGCACTACAAGGTTTATTTTGGGGCATTTAAGTCAGCATAATAACACCCCAATGATTGCAAAAGCTACCGCCGAAGCGGCTTTAATCAAAAACGGGGCGGAAAATAACAAAGATTATATTTTAACGGTCGCAAGACCAAAATTGAACGGGGTGACGGTTATATGATAAAGGTCACGCTTATTACGTTGGGCAAGCTTAAAGAGGCATATTTACGCGAAGCGGTTTCTGAATACGCAAAGCGACTTTCAAGGTATTGCGATTTGGATATTATAGAACTTGAGCCAATAAAATTGCCCGATTCACCGTCTAGACCGCAAATTGATGCCGCGCTTTCAAAGGAAGCTGAAATGATTATTAAGAAAATCCCCAAAAACTGCGACGTTTATCCACTGTGTGTTGAGGGCAAGCAATTTTCAAGTGAGGAATTTGCTGAAAAGGTGGAAGATTTGTCGAAGCAGGGCAGGGGAATTGCTTTGATTATTGGCAGTTCTTATGGTTTAAGCGAGCAGGTGAAGGCGCTTGCTAAAACCCGTTTATCACTTTCGAAAATGACTTTTCCGCATCAGTTATTCCGTGTGATGCTGCTCGAACAGGTTTATCGTGCATTTAAGATAAATGAGGGCTCAACTTATCACAAATAATAGTATATAATATATAATAAAAAACACTTGACCTTTTTGAGGTTTTATGGTATAATCATACTACCTCTGAAAGGTTCTTTTTTTTTGCAATAAGAGCCGGTTTTTAAGATTTCAATATGTTGCAACGTGCTTTACACAAACCGCTAAATGTGGTAT
>JAZQWD010000112.1:0-7206 GCA_045632165.1 Acutalibacteraceae bacterium
CTTTGCTTTTAAGTATAACACTTAAAATAACTTTTTGCAAAAGATATCTGTGAATTTATTTAATTTTTCAAAATTCATAGCGTTTATATAATGCTTTTCAAGCTCATCATGAACTTTTTTAGCTTCGCTTAACGTGAAATATGCGCTGTTAAGTAATTCATCAGCAAGGCGTTTATTAAATTTTATTCGGTTTTTGCTTTGGTGTAAAAGTTTACTGTCATAAAAACGGCGTGCGTGTATGCGCCTTTGTTCGTTTTCAAAACGTATAAATCTATTTTCGCTTACAACGGCAAAATCAAGAGAGGGGATTATAATATGGTCAATAAGCTCGGGAAAAAACGGGTTTTTAAGGGTTATAATTTCATAACCGTTTCTAAGTGCGGCTTCGCGAATAATACTTAATATATATGAAGAAGCGGCAAAGTGTTCATCGCTTATAATTATCAAATTTGGGGTTATGGTATTTGGATATGCTATAAATCCTTTTGGGGTAATACCTCCTATAAAGCGCACAGTTTCTTTTGGTGCGTGACTCGACTTGATAAATATGCTTTTACATAATTTTTCGGCAAAGGTTTTGCATTTTTTATAGTCACAGCAAGCGGTAGCGGTTTTAAGGTTATCGTAAAGCATTTCACCAGCGGCGGTAATATACCTCGAAGCGGTTTTATGAAGCGACTTATTGCGGTTTGTAATTTCAATAATTTCGGTTTTGTTTTTTAGCTTATCGCTATTCCAAAATTCACCAAAATTTAATATTTCTTGACAAACTGCGGGGTAGACGGGGTCGACCGTATGGGGTGCAGTACCATCGATAATTATAATTTTTTTGTTTTCTAAAATAATTCCGTCGAGCGAATCGGGGTCAGAAGAACAGGGGCAAAGGGTTACCGTTTCACCATTATTTTCGGCATAATGGGCAACCTTTTTCATAAAAGATGATTTACCTGTACCAGGTCCGCCTTTAATTATGTAGGTTTTATATTCTTCGTTGCAGTTTGATAAAAATTCGCTTACAAAGCCGCGGCAGGAATTTGCCGCCAAAAAATATTTTTTGTTATTTTCACTCATAAAAAATGCCTCCAATCAATACATTTTATTCTTTTAAAAAGGTTTTGACACAAAGGCAAATTTGTGGTAAAATGTCGTTGAGTTGGTTAGACGGTTGCGGGCAGAAATGCCTGAGGAAAGTCCGAGCCCCGCAGGGCAGAATAACGGCTAACGGCCGCCGAGGGTGACCTTAGGGAGAGTGCAACAGAGATATACCGCCGAATTTATTCGGTAAGGGTGGAAAGGCGAGGTAAGAGCTCACCGACTTCACGGGAACGTCGTAGTCCTGTAAACCCTATTCGGAGCAACGTAAAGTGTGGCTATACATTTGCCCGATGTGCCACGAAATACGGCTAGAGCGTGGGAGTAATTCCACGTCGAGATAGATGACCGTCCACGACAGAACTCGGCTTACAGACCAACTCATTTTTTTAAACAGCCCTTTGGGGCTGTTTTTATTTTTAGGTAGAAAATATTATATTGATTTAAATGTTATATTTGATATAATATATATGTTAGTAAATATTATACGGGGGAAGGTTATGAAAAAATTTCATAAAATTTTTGCGGTTTTTCTTATTGCCGTAATAGTATTTTCACTTTGCGGTTGTAGCGTAAAAGACGGCGTAAATTCAAAAAAATTAACTCCTGTTAAGGTTTCTGAAATTAAAGAAGTAAACGGTAAAATGGTACCGTATCACCTTGGCAATCCTTATTTATTTTATCCCGTACATATGCGTTATGACCATATAATGGATTATATCGACGGCGAGCACACCGACAGTGTTTTGGAGCAAGCTATTAAAAAGGTTAAAGAATCGGGCTTTGAGGCGGTTATGCTTTACGCAAAGTGGGATCAAATTTACGACGGTAAAAATTATGATTTAACCTGGTTTACAAAGCAATTTAAATTGGCTGAAAAATATGATTTAAAGGTACACGTTGCTTGGATAGGTAGTAATAACTGTGGTTTTGGCGGCTATATGCCTTGGCAAACCGATTATGAAAAATACCCCTCACTTATGGAAAACGGAAAGCCAAAGCTCAGTACCTCTGATAATAGCCGTACTCCCGATTTTTCGGCACCGATTTTCCTTGAAGAAGAAAGCGAGGGTATAAAGCGTCTTTGCGATTGGCTTAATGAAAACGATAAAGACAGACGTACGGTTGCTATTCAGCTTCAAGACGAGCCCGACGGTTGGGGCGGCGGCTACGGCTTTTGGATGAGTCAATTTAAGAATTATGTGGCTTACCTTAACGGTCTTGCTAAAACCGTTAAAGAGGGCAATTATTCAATGATTGCATACGTAAATATTGCATCATCTACACGCGAAACCGAGGTTGAAGGTTACGACTATGCCGAAACCGTAAGATATATTATGGAGCAGAAATATATTGACTTTGTCGGTGTTTCATATTATGGCAACGATACAAGCCCGGGCGTAAAGGAATTTGAAAAAGATGGCAATTTCCCTGTATTTGTAGGTTTTAGTGCGGCGACTGCATCTTTACCCGGTCAAACTGTCTATGCACTTTCTAACGGTTACGGCACTTGCTATTATCAGCTTATAAACCTTGTGACAGGTCAAGATAGCGGTCTTTTTAGATGCCAAGAAAATACGGGAAGCTTTTTTGTAGAACGTGACGGTACAAAACAATTTAACGGTGACGGATTTAGCGCAGAGGATGAGCTTACTTATTCTGAATTTGTTAATATGCTAAACAGTATGTTCAAAATGGATGAGCTTTTGGCTGTTACCAATACCAAGTATATGAAGGCGTTTAATAACAAGCTTAAAAACGATACAACTGCTTCTCAAAGAATTGACGGTAAAAAAATTAAGTTTACATATTCAAACCCAAATAAAAAATACGGCGGTTGCGGTTTTATACTTAAGGCAGATGACGGTAATTATTATGGATTTAGTACACAAAATGCAAGCTTTGAATTCCCGTTTGATATTACTGTGACCGAGGGTGAGTATAAAGAAGGCAAGTGGGTGCCTAACGGAGAAGTTAAGGTTGAAAACAATACCTTTAATACCGAAGCGGGTAAGGCATATCAAATTATTGTAAAATAATATTTTATAAATGATGTTTATTAATGAAATGTGAGGTCAAAAACTATGAAAAAATTTATAAAAACTTTAGCATTTATTTTAATTCTTGCAATGCTTTTTACTGTTGTTGGCTGTGGCAAGGGTGATAGCAAAAATAATGCAGAAAAGATTGTTGCATCGGTTATAAAGGAAGTAAACGGCCGTCAGGTTTTATATCATAATGATGAACCTTATCTTTTTAACGCGGCACATTTCCGTTACGATTATCTTGTAACATATTTGGGTCAGCCCGCTGCTGATAAAGTATTGGCTGACGGTATGCGTCTTATAAAGAAAAACGGCTACAACACCGTTATCATCTACATTATGTGGAACGAAATTTATGACGCAAAAACCAAGGAATTTGATTTAACTTGGTTTACAAAGCAGTTTAAAGAAGCCGAAAAGAACGATTTAAAGGTTTTGATTAACTGGTTTGGTTCTAACGTTTGCGGTTTTGGCGGTTTTAGAAGCTGGCAAACCGACCGCGAAAAATATCCCGCACTTATGGATCCTGCAGGCAGACCCGTTTTAAACGAGTCAAACGGTAATGAGATTCCCGATTTTTCGGCTGATATTTATGCTAAAGAAGAAGGCGAAGCTATTTCCAAGGTTTGCGAATGGTTGGCAGAAAACGACAAAGACCATAGAACTGTTGCCTTCCAAATCTGCGACGAACCCAACAACACCGAGGGTGGTAACGGTCATTGGATGAGCCAATTTAAGACCTACGCCGATTATATGGACAAATTGGGCAAGGTCGTTAAAGATAGCAATTATTCAATGGTTACCTACACCGTTTTAATGAGTTCTGGCTATAACGAAACTCTTGACGGCTATACCTTTGACCAACGTATTAAATATCTTATTGACTTGCCTAACGTTGATTTTGTAGGTTATTCGATTTATAATACTACTCCTTCGCCCAAGTTTAACTCAATTGAGCAAAAGGGTAATTTGCCCGTATTTATCGGTCTTAATCCGTCATCTTATTGTACTGCGGCTCAAGCGCTTTATACCCTTGCTAACGGTTACGGCGGTTACTGTCATTATCAGTTTATTTGCCATAACGGTTATGACGGCGGTTATTACAGCGTTATTCCTGAATTTGAACCCGATACTGTTTTCGGTATCCGCGACGGCACACAAAAACTCGTAGGTAGTGAATTTGACGGTCAGTTAGAGGTTGACCATAAAGAAATAGTTGCTATGAACAGCAGCATTTCTAAAATGGATAAGCTTATTGCCACTAATAAAGAAAAATTAATGGCAGTGTTTAACAATAAGTCAAAGAACGATTTTGACGGTAAGAAGACCATCGATAATGAAAAGATTTATATGATTTATAAAAATCTTGATAAGCCGTACGGCCCGGCGGGCTTTATGCTTAAGGCAGATGACGATAATTTTTACGGTTTTGCAACACTTGATGCTACGTTTAAGTTTACAAGCGATATAACTGTTACCGAAGGTTATTACGACGGTGGCAAGTGGGTAGTTGATGCTGAAGTTGAGGTTAAGGATAAGTCATTTACCGCCGAAAGCGGAAAAGCATATCAAATTGTTTTAAAATAAAAATTAAAGAGTTGCCGAAGAGAGACACTTCGTAAAGAAGTTGTCTCTCTCGTTTTTTATCTATATAAAACAAAAGACACTTTGCACAAAGATTGTGAAAGTGTCATAGTAGGTTACATACTTTGAGAAGGGTAAATATTTGCCGAAAAGCAACTAATTTTTTTCGGCTTGTGAAGTGATGTTTTTGCTAACGCAAAAGTGAAGTTGCTCACTTTGTTCACAGTGAAGTTTGGTCATTAAGACCAAGTGAAGTTAAGTTTGCCCATTTCGCCGCAGGCGAAACTTCACTGTCCGCAGGACAACTTCACTATCGTAGATAACTTCACTTGCCCGAAAGGGCAAACTTAGTTGAGGCGCACTTCCTTACGGAGTGTGCCTCAAGGGCAACTCTTTTTTTATAACTTAATCGAAACCTCACCGCTTGAAAGGGTGGTAATTTCACCGTTTGAAAGCTGGACTTTTAAATGGCAGTTATCATCAATTTCTAAAGCCGTACCACTATCAATAATTTCGCCTTGCTTTAAAATGTTTACCTGTTTTCCTAAAACAAGGTTTTTTTGGCGGTAGAAATCTAAAAAATCGCGTTTTTCAAGGTTTTTGTATTGATAAAACAAATTATCAATTACCGCAGCAGTAAGCTTTTCACACAGGTCAGGGTAGTTATCGTTAAAAACTGTTCCCGCAATGCTTTTAATTTCATTATTAAATCCGTTTTGTGGTGGATAGGCGTTAATTCCAATACCTACAATAATAAAACCGTTATTACCTACAAAACCGCCCTCGCACAAAATACCGCAAACCTTTTTGTCGTCTATTAAAATATCGTTAACCCATTTAATTTGGGTATTTTGACCTGAAATATTTTCGATCGCATCACTTACGGCGATAGCTGTAGCGGCGGTTAAAACAGCAATGTTTGGCATATTTTGTGGACGGAGTAAAATGCTCATATAAATTCCGCCCTTGTCGGAATGGAATTTGCGATCATATCGTCCACGACCTGCGGTTTGAGAAAGTGCAATTATAACCTCACCCTCAGCTTTACCGTCAAGTGCCATTTGTTTTAAAAGGGAGTTTGTAGAATTAACACAGTCATAAACCGAAAGGCTTATATTACTGGTTCTTAAATTATATAAAATGCCTTCACGTGTAATGGTTTTGTTCATTAAATTTACCTCCCTTTTTAAAAGTTTAACCTTGACAAAGCCCATTAAATTCATTATAATAATTCTTGCTGATAAAAGCAATATTTTTATATGGAGACGTATCGAAGTGGTCATAACGGGCATGACTCGAAACTGACGCATATATAAAACTGGCTTTCCTAACAATACCGCATAAACACTGAGTTTTTTGCGCTTCATTGTGCATTTTCAAAAATCCCCGTCTTGCAGTTTTCCTGCATAGTGTTTCAGCGTGTTTTTTTCTTAAAATTTCATATGGAGATGTATCGAAGAGGTCATAACGAGAACGACTCGAAACATAGTCGGGTCTGTCACGACTGTATCTCCGTAAACCCTTTATTTATCGGCGTTTATGCTGTGTGTATTTGCACTTTTGAAAACTCGCATCTCGCAGTTTTCTCGCAATTTGGTAATTTGGCTTTGCCTTTACAATTTTATATGGAGACGTATCGAAGTGGTCATAACGGGGCTGACTCGAAATCAGTTAGGGAGCAATCCCCCGCGAGTTCGAATCTCGCCGTCTCCGCCAAGGACAACCGTAATCTTAGGATTGCGGTTGTTTTCTTTATGTGATATAATTATTTTGCGCAATACCTTTTAGGAGGTTTTTACATTGACGAGAGACGATTTTAAAATATTACATAGCGAATTGATTATGTATTGCCAGTGCATTGAGTTTGACTTAAAGAGAATTTATTCAGGAATGTGCACAGGCGACTTTAATGATAATATGGATATGTTAGAAACATCTAACCTTGGTCGTACACTAATGAAACTTAAGCGATTAGATTATAGCGACGGTAATCCTGACTTGTCAGAGTCTGATTACGAACTTCTTAATCAAATTCGTGAAATTCGCAACTACTGGTGTCACCAATGTTATATTGATTTCGTATACATAAATGACGATTATCGCCACGAGAATGAATTTCAAAGAATATCTCGTCGACTAACAAATGAACACAATCGACTATATAATATTCATCGCAAGCTTGAAAATCTTTACTTCGATGAGTATGCAAGATAGGTATGTACTCCTTGAAGGTGTTATCCTTCAAGGAGTTTTCTCTTTTATCCCAAAGCCGAGCCAATTGCCATCGCACTTGCTTTCTTGCTCTCGCTATCGATGTGGCTGTAAATATTTGCGGTTGTTCCCATATCACTATGACCAAGCCAGTCCTGAATCATTTTCATCGGCACACCGTTTGCGAGGAGTAGCGATGCGCAACTGTGCCGTAAGTCGTGAAAGCGTACGGGTTTTAATCCCCTTTCTTTCAGCACGACTTTGAAATGATCGG
>JAZQWD010000113.1:0-2216 GCA_045632165.1 Acutalibacteraceae bacterium
ATACGTGCCCGGCGGCGACCCGTTTAAACTACTGGATGCAATTAGAAAAATGGGTATTATGACAGATATTGTCGAATACGTAACAAAAAGACACACCGTTTATATCGGTGTGTCGGCGGGTGCGGATATCGCTACAAAAAGCATTGAATACGTAACTAATTTGGAAGACAATAACGTTATTCGCAATATGGAATTTGAGGCGTTGGGGTTAATTCAAGAAGGTGTTTTATGCCATGCAGACCATTATTCATACTCGACGGTTAGAGTGTGTAGGGAAGCGGTAGGTAATAAAATTTTAACAATAGCCGACGACCAACTTTTAACCTTTATTAACGGCGAATGGAATTATGTAGGTGAGCAAGAATGATTTATATAACAGGTGATACCCACGGTGAAAAGATTAGATTTATCGAAAATAATATGGGTGACGATAACTGGACAAGTGAAGATTGTCTGATAGTATGCGGTGATTTTGGTTATGTTTTTAAAAACAATACCGCCGAAAATGAATTTTTAGACGAACTTGAAAGAACTAAACCTTATACAATATGTTTTTGCGACGGTAATCACGAAAATTTTGATGCGCTTTATAAATATCCTGAAGTAGAAAAATTTGGCAATACGGTTCATAAAATACGTGAAAATATATTTCATTTAGAACGTGGTAGAATTTATACTATCGAAGGCAAAACCTTTTTTACCTTCGGCGGGGCATATTCTATTGATAAAGCGTGGCGGGTGGCGTATAATCCCGACCGAAGCGAAGACAAACCCGTTTTGTGGTGGCCGCAAGAAATTCCAAACGATGAGGAATATCATCGTGCCGCCGACGCTTTAAAAGCGGTAAATTATAAGGTCGATTATATTATTACGCATACAGCGCCTAAAGAAATTATTTTAAAAATGGGCAAATATCCCGACGCGCATGATATGCAACTAACGGGCTTTTTAGAATGGATAATGTTTAAGGCAGATTTTAAGCATTGGTATTTCGGTCATTGGCATATAAGCGAAACCTTTTATGATAAATACACCGCGGTGTATTTCGATATACAAAAAATTGAATAGAATGGGTATAAAAAAAGGCGGCGAAAGCCCTCTTTTTTATGGTTACAATTAAAACAAGTAAATTTATCTTGTAATTAAACTAAAAAATTAAAGTCAAACACTTAATTTTCTTGACAAATGCATACTAAAAATATATAATAATATGGCTAACTAATTTTAGTGAACCGAATATTATACGTCTAGGCGTAGCACAGTTTAACTAAAATTTAATAATTTATATGTCGAGGCGTGGCTCAGTTTGGTAGCTTTGAGCTTGACCGCTTCCAGTGGAAGATGAAGGGAAAGCGAAAAGGCGCAGCGGTCAAAACTTTTCGGTGCTTCAAACCGAAAAAAAGTTTTGGGCACCGCAAGAGTAAGCGGAGTAGCAGCGCGGAGGTAATGGTAGCGCAGTTTAACTAAAATTTAATAATTTATATGTCGAGGCGTGGCTCAGTTTGGTAGAGCGCTGCGTTCGGGACGCAGAGGCCGCAGGTTCGAATCCTGTCGCCTCGACCATAAAAACGACTTGTTTTAACAAGTCGTTTTTTCATAGATAAGAGTAAGGTGGGGGATATATGGCGAAACAACTAAACAAGAATATAAAAGCTTTAATTTTTTCTGCGTTGTTTACGGCGGTAATTTGTGTTTTTTCGCAAATTGCTATTCCAACCCCTATTTTGCCGGTTACTTTGCAAATTTTCGGCGTTTGTATTTGCGGTTATTTGCTAGGCGCAAAATTTTCGCTATTATCGGTTTTGTGTTATATATTGTTAGGTGCTATCGGGCTTCCTGTTTTTTATGGTTTTTGCGGTGGGGCGCAACATTTACTTTCATTAACGGGTGGCTTTATTATTGGCTTTTTACCGCTTGCATTTTGTTGTGGAATTTTTAAAAAATCAGATATATTAAAACTTACATTTGGCGTTTTAGGTGTTTTAATTTGTCATTTTATTGGTGTTTTACAATTTTCAGTTATTTCCTCTAACGGACTTTTTGAAAGCTTTTTAATGGCTTCTTTACCATATTTAATGAAAGATATACCGCTTTGTATTATGGCTTTTTATATTGCTAAATTCATAAAACGTAAATCAATAATATAAAAACAACCCGCTGTTGAGGCGCACTCCGTAAGGAAGTGCGCCTCAACTAAGTTTGCCCTTTCGGGCAAG
>JAZQWD010000114.1:0-1746 GCA_045632165.1 Acutalibacteraceae bacterium
TATCGGTAATGCTACCGGTCAGGAAAGAAACACCGCACGCGCACGTGCACTCGGTATCTCGCTTGTAAACCGCGAAGCAATCGATTTATCTGAAATTATGGATAATATTTATGAATGCTGCACCTGTGGTGCTTGTGTTCACGACTGTGTAACCGGTTGGGATCCCGTAATGTTCACTAAAGAAACTCGTTTACAAGCCGCTCTCGAGGGCAAAACCCCCGAATATATTAACGCTTTAATTGATAATTGCTTAGAAACCGGTAATGCTTACGGCAAAACCGTAACCTGTGAAACTCTTACTGCCGCTATTAAAGCACACGCTGACAAGAAGGATACCCTCTTACTCTTGGGTGTTGACGCTAAATTTATGGCGTGCAAGCAGGCGCTTAAAGCAATTCAAGTGCTTGAAAAGGCAGGCGTTAATTTTGCGGTATTAGAAAATGAACCTGCAACAGGCGCTCAGCTTGACTTCCTCATCGGTGCCGCAAACGAAACCAAGGACCAGATGACCGCTTGCGCTAAAGTGCTTGACAACTACAACACTGTTGTTGTTTATGACCCGAGCGACGCAAAAGCAATTAAGCAACTTTATAAAGAATACGGCATTGAAACCAAGGCAAACGTGGTTACATACACATCTTTCGTTGCAGGTCTTTTACGTGACGGCAAGCTTGAACCCGTTAACAGCGGTAAGGCAGTTGTTTTCCAAGACCCGTATCAACTTTCACGCGATTTGGAGGAAACCGAAGAAGCTCGCGAAATTATTATGAATTATGCAGTTCTCGGTGAAATGCTCCTAAACCGTGCTGAAACCGTTTGGGCAGGTAATATTCTTATGGCTCAATATATGCCTAACGTTATTAAGCTCGTAAGCGAAAGAAGAATCTTCAATGCAACCTCAATCGGTGCGGATACAATCGTTACCGCTTGCGTTAGCGAATACGTTGCTCTTAACAACGTAGAACAAGACAAGGTTAAGATTATTTCTATTGAAGATTTGATTTTGGGTTAAGAGGTATTAAAAATGTTAGTAAATTTAAAACAAATTATTGATATAGCAGAAAAAGGTGAATTCTGCGTTCCTGCTTTTAACGTATATAATGTTGAAACTGTTATGGGTATTATTAAGGCTGCTGAAGAAGAAAAAGCACCTGTTATAATTCAAATGTATCCCCGTCTTATTAACGAAGAGGTTGGTTATTATTTAGCACCTGTGATTCTTGCTGCGGCTGAAAAAGCAACCGTTCCCGTTTGCTTCCACCTCGACCACGGCCCTTCTGAATTAGAAGCTCAAAAAATTCTTTATTGGGGAGCTACAGGTATTATGTACGACGGCTCAGTTCACCCTTATGAAGAAAACGTAGCTAACACAAAGCATATTGTTGATATTTGTAATGCTATTAACGTTGGTGTAGAAGGCGAACTTGGTCACGTTGGCAGCGTTAACGACGACGCTATGGAAGAATACACCGACCCTGCAGAAGCTGCTGATTTTGTTAAGAAAACAGGCGTTTGCTGTCTTGCAGTTTTAATTGGTAATGCACACGGTCATTATAAAAAGACACCTTGCCTTGATATTGAAAGGGTGAAGGCTATTCGTGAAGCAACAGGCGGAACTCCACTTGTGCTTCACGGTGGTTCCGGTATTCCTGACGATCAGGTAAAGGCTGCAATTAAAGCCGGTATCCGCAAAATGAATATCGGTACAGACGTTTGCTGCACCTTTGCAGATGCTACACTTGAAAC
>JAZQWD010000115.1:0-11426 GCA_045632165.1 Acutalibacteraceae bacterium
TATTAGTCGATGCCGACTATTCGCAAATTGAACTTCGCGTTTTAGCCAGTATGTCGGGCGATGAAAATATGATAAACGCATTTAACAGCGGCGCTGATATTCATACCGCTACCGCGGCTCAGGTTTTCGGTTTGCCGATTGAAATGGTTACCCCTACTTTAAGAAGCCGTGCAAAAGCAGTAAACTTTGGTATTGTTTATGGCATTGGCGCATTTTCGCTTGCGAAAGATATTGGCGTTACCCGTAAGGAAGCCGACGATTATATTAAATCATATCTCGCAACATACCCAAAGGTTGCGGCTTATATGGAAAATACAATTAACGAAGCAAAGCAAAACGGCTACGTTACTACCCTATTTGGTAGAAAGCGCTATTTACCCGAGCTTCAAAATTCTAACGGTATGATACGTGCTTTCGGCGAACGTGTTGCACGTAATGCGCCTATACAAGGTACCGCAGCCGACGTTATTAAGCTTGCTATGGTTAAGGTGTTTAACCGTTTGGAAAAAGAGGTCCCCACCGCAAAGCTTATTTTACAGGTACACGACGAATTAATTGTTGAATGCTTGGAAAGCGATGCCCAAAAGGTTTGCGATATCTTAAAATTCGAAATGGAAAATGCAACTAAAATGGCGGTCACCTTAACGGCTGATGCTGCTTTTGGTAAAACCTGGCTTGGGAGCAAAATTTAATGAAAATATTATTTGTTTGCACAGGTAACACCTGCCGAAGCCCTATGGCTGAAGGTTATTTAAAAACTTTGGGTTTTACCGCTGAAAGTCGCGGGCTTGCGGCTGACGGAAGTAAAGTCAGTGAAAATTCCGCTACCGTTATGAGTGAAATCGATATTGATATAAGCGGTCATATTTCAAAACAGCTTACAAAAGACGATGTTAAAAATTTCGACTTAATTGTTTGTATGGCAAAAAGCCATTACGACTATTTAACCTCGCTCGGTATCGAGTGTGAGGTTTTAGGTGACGGTATACCCGACCCATTCGGCGGCGATATTGATACCTACCGTAATTGCCGCGATGAAATTATAAGAGCGCTTTATTATCGCTTTGGTAGAGTTCAGTTTATGAATGAAAGCCATATAGACGAAGTTGTTGAAATCGAAAACACCTCCTTTTCCCACCCGTGGACAAAAGACGGTATTATAGAAGCGCTCGATAACCGCACAAAATTTTACGTTTTTGAAAAAGGCGGTAAGGTGCTGGGTTACGTTGGTGTTTCGGTTATTTTGGACGAGGGTTATATTACTAACGTTGCCGTTTTACCCGAATATCGTGGTCTTGGCATTGGTAATGCCCTTATGAAAAAGCTTGACGATTTGGCAAAGCTTGAAAATTTAAGCTTTATTTCTTTAGAGGTTAGAACCTCTAACCAAAAGGCAATTTCGCTTTATGAAAAATTCGGTTACAAAACCGAAGGGGTACGTAAAAACTTTTACGACGACCCCAAAGAAGACGCACTTATTATGACAAAAAGGTATTGATATTTTGAAAATTTTAGCAATAGAAAGCTCGTGCGATGAAACCTCGGTAGCAATAGTTGAGGATCGTACCGTTCTTTCAAACATTGTTTCAACACAAATTGAAGAACATAAAATATACGGCGGTGTAGTACCTGAAATTGCATCCCGCCGCCATACTGAAGCAATTAGCGCGGTATGTGACGAGGCACTAAAAGTTGCAGGGCTTACCTATAACGATATTGAGGCAGTAGCAGTAACCTTTGCGCCCGGTCTTATCGGAGCTTTACTTGTAGGGGTTAACTTTGCAAAAGGTCTTGCTTTATCACTAGGTGTACCGCTTATCCCCGTTCATCATCTTCGTTCACATATTGCGGCAAATTACCTTGCCCACCCCGAACTTAAGCCCCCGTTCTTATGTCTTTTAGTATCGGGCGGTAATACCGTTATCGCAAAGGTTGAAGATTATACCAAGTTTGAGATAATCGGTCAAACACGTGACGATGCTGCGGGCGAATGCTTTGATAAGGTTGCACGCCAAATGGGGCTTTCGTACCCAGGTGGTGTAACGCTTGATAAAATCGCAACTACACCCGACCACCAAAAATACCCGCTCCCCCACCCTAAGGTTTCGGGCGGCGAGTTTGATTTTAGCTTTTCGGGTCTTAAAACTGCGGTTATAAATTTAGTTCATAATTCAAATCAAAAAAGCGTAGAAATTGACGTGCCCGTTTTGTGTGCAACTGTCAGAGAACGTGTTTGCGATTTGCTTATAAAAAACACAATGGCGGCTGCCGAGAAAACCGGTTATACAAAAATCGCCGTTGCGGGCGGTGTTTCAGCTAATAGCGAGCTTCGCCGAAGATTAGATGAGGAGTGCAACAAAAAAGGATATTCTCTTTACTACCCACCGCTTAAATATTGCGGTGACAATGCGGCTATGGTAGGCGCACAAGCAATTTATGAATATCTTGACGGTAACGTTTCGGATATGTCCCTTAACGCAACCGCCACATTACCAATTGATTATAGGTGATAAAATGGAAAACAAAAAATTACTACTCATTGTTAACCCTTGTTCAGGTAGAGCAAAAATGTACACCGAATTACTAAAGGTTGTTGAAGTTTTTTCAAGCGCCGATTACCTTGTTTCGGTTTATCCCACAAAATTTAAAGGTGACGCAACACAATACGTAGAAAAGCTAACCCACGACGATTTCGACCTTCTTGTAGTATGCGGTGGCGACGGCACCTTGAACGAAGTAATTGAAGGTATTATGAATTCGGGCAATAATATCCCGCTTGGATATATTCCTTCGGGTACTTTAAACGAATGGTCAAGCGGTCTTAATATTTCACGTAATATCGAAACCGCTGCGAAGGATATTATCAACGGCAAAAAAATCAAACTTGATATTGGTCGTTTTGATAATAAATATTTTTCATATACCGCTTCTTTCGGTGCGTTTACGGGTGCATCCTATTCCACGCCGCAGGAAGTAAAAAACGTACTTGGCCAAAGTGCCTATTTCTTTGAAGGCATTAAAGGTCTAGGTGCAATTAAACCTATTTATATGAAAATTACAACCGAAGACCGCGTTGTAGAAGGCGATTTCTTATTCGGTGCAATTTCCAATTCACTTTCGGTTGGCGGTATTGTTAAATACGACAAAACCCCCGTTGGCTTAAACGACGGTATTTTTGAAATTATTTTAATTAGAAACCCCGATAATATCGTTAAGCTTCAACCATTGGTTGACGGCATATTAAAGCACGAATTTGAGCGCGAAGGTATTGAATTTTTCCGCAGTGAAAAATTTGTAATTGAAACCGGCGAAGACGTTGCTTGGACGCTTGACGGTGAATATGCAAAAGGCGATGGCACAATAACAGTAGAAAATATTCACGGTGCTATTACTTTTATAGTACCAGAAATTTAAGTTATAGGAGAATAATATGTTTACAACAGATATAGGCGTTGACCTTGGCACCGCCAACACACTTGTTTGCCATAAAGGTAAAGGAATTATTATGAGAGAGCCATCAGTTGTGGCTTATGATATAAGAAATGACGCAGTAAGAGCGGTTGGTCAAGAAGCGAAGGATATGATTGGCCGTACACCCGGCTCAATAGTTGCAGTTCGTCCACTTAAAAACGGTGTTATCGCTAACTTTGACGTTACCGCCGCAATGCTTAAGCGTTTTGTTAAAATTGCCCTTAAAGGTTCTTTCTTTAACAGGGTTAGAATGGTTATATGCGTGCCGTCGGGTGTTACCGAAGTTGAAAGCCGCGCTGTTTACGATGCAGCAAAGCAGGCAGGCGCTACCGAGGTTGACTTGGTTGAAGAACCTATGGCAGCGGCAGTCGGCGCAGGTCTTCCCGTTTGGGAAGCCACCGGCAATATGGTTGTTGATATTGGCGGCGGTACAAGTGAAGTTGCCGTTATATCTCTTGGCGATATTGTTACCGCGCAGTCTATCCGTGTTGCAGGCGACGATTTAGACGAAGCTATCATTACTTATATTAGAAAAAAACATAACCTTTTAATAGGTGAACGCACCGCTGAACAAATTAAGATTGAAATTGGCTCGGCTAAACCCTACGAGGGTGAGACAAGCATTGAAATAAAGGGTAGAAACCAGGTTGACGGTTTGCCTAAAAACGTTATCATTTCTTCGGAAGAAGTGCGTAATGCAATGTCTGACACCATTACACAAATTATCGATATTATTCGTTCAACCCTTGAAAAAACACCGCCTGAGCTTTCAGCGGATATTATCGACCGCGGTATTACCCTTACGGGTGGTGGTGCATTGCTTCGCGGTTTGGCAGAACTTATTGCCGAAGAAACAGGTATGCCTGTAACCGTTGCAGCAAACCCCATTGACTGTGTAGTTTTAGGCACAGCAAAACGCCTTGAAGGCAATTCGGGCTTTGAAAATTATGTTTTCCGTCGCGGAAAGCATTTTAGATAATTATTCGGAGGAATTAAAATGCGATTTTTCTTTCGCAGTAGACAATTTAAGGTAATTTTATCTATTTTAATCGCCTTAATTGCAGTATCGGTCATATTTTCTATAATTGGCAGTCAGTTGTCACCGCAGGCAAATATTGTTGGTATGATTACCGCCCCTTTTAGAATGGCGGCAAACGGCATTTGGAACGGTATTGAAGATTTTGTTTCGGCTTACCGTGACGGTAATAAAATTATGCTTGAAAATGCCGAGCTTGAGGCAGAGCTTAACGATTTGCGCGAACAGCTGGCAGATTATCAACAAACCGAAGCAGAAAACGAGTTTTATAAAAAATATTTAAAAATTGCCGAAGAGCATCCTGATTTTAAATTTAATAAAGCAACTCTTATTTCACGCGATAACGACGACCCTTATAAAAGCTTTGTTATAAACAAGGGCTCGCTTAACGGTATTTCGGCTTATGACCCCGTAATTACCGATGCAGGGCTTGTTGGCTTTGTTTCACAGGTTGGGCTTACCACCTCAAAGGTGACGACCGTTTTAAACCCCGAACTTTCACTTGGCGCACTAGATAACCGAACCAACGATTCGGGTATCATTTCGGGTGATCTTGAAATTGCCAAAAACGGTAAAACAAAATTTCACAACCTTGCGCGTTCTTGCAGTGTTGCTATCGGCGACTACGTTGTAACTTCGGGCGAGGGTATTTTCCCAAAGGGCTTGCTTATAGGCAAAATTGAAACTATTGGCAACGACAAATACAATACTTCTATTTACGCAACCGTTACCCCGTTTGCTAATATTGACGAGCTTCGTCAAGTTATGGTAATAACCGATTTCGATGGTCAGGGCAACGTGCTACAAAAGATTGGTGAATAATATGCCGAAGAATTTTAAAAAAGCTTTATTATTTGCCTTTAACGTAATGTTATTTTTCTTAATTGCCTTACTCCATTATTCCGATTTTTTAAGTTTTAGAATTTCGGGTGTTGGCGTAACCCTTTTAATACCTTTACTCGTTGCCTTTTCGATGAACCATTCCCCTATAACCTCGGCTTTAGCAGGTATGCTTTCGGGGATTGTTATGGATTCATCTGCACACGGCGCGTATTGCTTTAACGCAATAATACTTTTACTGCTTGGTACGTTTATATCGGTATCGTCAAGTACACTGTTTAACAAAAACCTACCGTCGGCAGTTGTTATATCATTAATTTGTTCGGTAATATATTATTTGGCGCATTGGGTAATTTTTCATACTTTTTCAGAAGGTATAACAAACGGTGTTTCCTTTTTGTTGGAAATTTCGCTTCCCAGCGCAATACTTACCGCATTATTTATTTTCCCTTTTTATTTCTTATACAAATATGTCGAAAAGATTAAACCATAGAAAGGAAATTTCATCTTGCCTTTTAAAAAGAAAAGCCAAATTGAAATTAACGTATTATCCATTTTACTGGTAATAGCCATTGTGTTATTTTCCGCAAGGGTGTATTTTTTGCAAATCACCGCCGCAGGTGAATTCAAAAAAACCTTGCCTTACGGTGCGGCGAGCTCATACTCGGCAGTTATTAAGGCCCCGCGCGGTGAAATTCTTGACCGCTACGGCAGGCAAATTGCCGTTAACCGCGACGGTTATAACATAATTTTTAACAAGGCCTACGTAAAGGATGACTTAAATACAATAATTTTAACACTTATAAACCTTGCGGCAGAATATGAGGCCGAGTATATAGACAAGCTCCCCATTACTGCAAATTCTCCTTATACCTATATAGAGGGTGAAAAAACCGACAAGCTTTTAAAAACGCTCGACCTAGCAAATTATGCCACAGCGCAAAACTGCTTTGATGAAATGGTAAAGCGTTATAAGCTTGAAAACTTTTCAAAAACTGAACAACGCAAAATAATGGGTGTTAGATACAGTATGGAAATTTTAGATTTTTCAATTTCCTACCCATACACCTTTGCCGAAGATATCCCTACCGAGCTTATGCGTAAAGTATCAGAATCGGCATTCATGTTAGCAGGCGTTTCAATTGACGTTGTGCCATTCCGTGAATATACCGACACCACCTTAGCCGTAAACCTTATTGGTAGTGTTGGTCCAATTTTTGAAGAGGACTGGGAATATTACAAAGAAAAAGGGTATTCTTTCAACGACAAGGTTGGTAAAAGCGGTATTGAAAAATGGGGCGAGGATTATCTTCGCGGCATTGATGGCGAAATCACCTATTACCTTGATGCAAAGGGTAGTATAATAGAAAGCGAAATCACTAAAGAGCCCATTGCAGGCAAAACCATAATGCTTTCACTTGATAAAAACATTCAGCGTTTAGCACAGGATTCTTTGGCTAATAAAGTACAAGATCTTCGTTCAAAGGGTGGTAGCTGTAAAGCGGCCACTGCCGTTGCAATTGATATTGCGACAGGCAAGGTTTTAGCGGCGGCAAACTACCCCACTTATGACTCTGCCACTATGAACAAGGACTATAACCAATTAGCCGCAGATCCCGCAAAACCCCTTATGGACCGTGCCTTCCAAGGCATTTATCCTATCGGTTCAACCATAAAACCCGGTGTTTCGGTAGCAGCACTTGAAAAGGGTGTTTATAAAAACGGTGAAACCGTGAAATGCGTTAGAACCTATAGCTATTTCGCTGATTACAAACCTAAATGTCTTCATTACCACGGTCACATTAACCTTAAAACAGCAATTTCTAAAAGCTGTAACTACTTCTTTTATGAAATGGGCAGGCGCATAGGCGCCACTACACTTACCGATTACTTTAAGCAATTCGGTCTTGGTGTTAAAACAGGCGTCGAAGTTAACGACAGCGCAGGTCTTTTATTGCAGCCCGATTCCGATAAAGTGGGCGGTACTACCCTTCAAATCTCTATCGGTCAGCTTAATGCTTTTACCCCTCTTCAGCTTGCTAATTATACCGCAACACTTGCAAACGGCGGCGACCATTATAAGGTAAGTCTTATTGATAAGATTGTAAGTTATGATATGTCATCCACCGTAAAAACAATCGTGCCTGAAATTAAAAACACTGTTCAAATTAGTGAAAGTACCCTTGATGCTGTCAAGGCGGGTATGCTTTCGGTTACTGAAGAAGGTACGGGACGTCAGGCGCTTAGCGATTACCCCATAAAGGTTGGCGGCAAGACAGGTACCTCACAGGTTAACAATGCTACTGACCACGGTGTATTCGTTGCTTTTGCGCCCTTTGATAACCCTCAAATTGCGATTGCAGTTATACTAGAAAACGGCGGTCACGGTTATACCGCAGGTCCTGTTGTAAGAAATATTCTCGACGCATACTTCTTCTCAAAAAGCAGTGCCGATGAATATGATATACCATTTATTGTATTAGATTAATTGACAAAAAATAGCTATTATGTTAAAATACTTCTTGATTGTGAGGTGCCTTAATGGGTAAGATTTTTGCCGTTACCTCCGGCAAAGGCGGTGTGGGTAAATCCACAGTATCTGCCGGACTTTCATTGGCTTTTAGTGGTCAGGGCTTTAAAACCTTGATTGTTGATATGGATGAGGGGCTTCGATGCCTTGATTTAATGCTTGGCGTCGATAAGGAAGTTGTACTCGACCTTTCGGATATTTTGCAAGGACGTGAAATTTCCGACGCGGTTTATACCGTTAACGAAAATCTTTCTCTTGTACCCGCCCCACAAAAAGCTGGTATGATTGATGCCTATCTTTTAACAAATTTTATAACAAGTGTTAAGGATTTATACGATATTATAATTTTTGACTTCCCTGCAGGTATTGAATTTTCACTTTACGAAACCCTACCTAAGGATACCTTGTTTTTAACAGTTGCCTTTCCCGATGCTGTAACGGTTCGCGACGCGGCAACGGTAAGCAATTTGCTTTCACAAATGGGGCTTAACTCACGCCTTATAATCAACCGTTACGATTATAAGTTTTTGAAACGCAGGTTTTATAAAAACCTTGACGATATCATTGATGAAGCACAGCTTCAGCTTATTGGGGTTTTACCCGTAAGCTTAGAGCTTCAAGCCCTTTCACACGGTATGCCGCTTAAGAAAAACGGTAATGCTATGAAGGCACTTATTCGAATTTCAAAACGCTTAAATGGTGAGCATATTTTGCTACCTAAAATAAAAAAAATATGAGAGGATAATGAAAAATGACAATTGCACTTATCGCACACGACGCAAAAAAAGAACTTATGGTCCAGTTTTGCATTGCTTATTGCGGCATTTTAAGCCGTTACAACCTTGTCGCTACGGGCGGCACAGGTAAAATTGTTACCGATGCAACAGGTCTTGAGATAACTTCGTTTTTAAGCGGTTCACAGGGCGGTTCACAGCAGATCGCTTCACGCATTGGCTGTGACGAAATTGACCTTTTACTCTTATTCCGCGACCCTCTTAACCCCAAGCCCAACGAACCTGATGAGCGTTCACTTTTACGCCTTTGCGACGTTCATAACATTCCTGTTGCCACAAACATCGCTACCGCTGAAATGCTTATTCACGGTTTAGAGCGCGGTGATCTTGACTGGCGCGAAATTGTTAAATCCAGCCACTAATTACTAATTCGGAGAAAAATTTATTATGAGTGAAATTAACCGTGCCATAAAAGGCACTAATGACGTTTTACCTGCTGATAGCCAAAAATGGCAATTTGTAGAGGGTAAAATGATAGAAATCGCGCGTATGTTCGGTTTCGAAGAAATTCGTGTGCCTGTTTTCGAACACACCGAAGTATTTAAAAGAAGCGTTGGTGACACAACCGACGTTGTTCAAAAAGAAATGTATACCTTTGACGATAAGGGTGGCCGTTCAATAACCCTTCGTCCCGAGCTTACCGCCGGTGTAGTTCGTGCGGCTATCGAAAAGGGCTTGGTTCAGGGCGCGCTTCCGGTAAAGGTTTGCTATATAGGCGGTTGTTACCGCTATGAAAAACCGCAGGCAGGTCGCCTTCGTGAATTCCACCAATTTGGTGTTGAATGCTTTGGTGCGGCTTCCCCTAATGCCGATGCTGAAGTAATTATGCTTGCAAAACAGGTACTTGACAGCGTGGGTATTGAAAAGATTTCGCTTGAAATTAATTCAATCGGTTGCCCTGAATGTCGCAAGAACTATCAAGCGGCATTAAAGCAGTATTTTAACGACAATATTGATACCCTTTGCGGCACTTGTAAAGAACGCCTTGACCGCAACCCTATGCGTATTTTGGACTGCAAGTCACCTGTTTGTTCAGAACTTGCTAAAAACGCACCCGTTGTTATCGATTATCTTTGCGACGATTGTAAAGAACATTTTGAAGGTGTTAAGAAGCATCTTGACGCTGCAGGTGTTAAATATACCGTTAACCCCCATATTGTACGCGGTCTTGACTATTATACCCGCACCGTATTTGAATTTGTTTCGGGTGATATTGGTGCTCAAAGTACAGTTTGCGGCGGTGGTCGTTACGACGGTCTTATAAATCAAATGGGCGGACCCGCTGTTCCCGCTCTTGGTTTTGGTATGGGTATTGAACGCTTAATGCTAGTACTTGAAGCACAAAAAACCGAGCTTCCAAAAATTAACGCGTGTGACCTATATATCGCTACAATGGGCGAAGCTGCTTCGCTTAAGGCAAGTGAACTTTGCGCTGTTTTAAGAAACGACGGCTTTAAGGTTCAAACCGATATCGTTTCGCGCGGTTTAAAAGCACAAATGAAATATGCCGACAAAATTGGTGCTACCTTTACAATGGTATTAGGCGATAGCGAAATCGAAAGCGGTACTGCTAAGTTAAAAAATATGCAAAGCGGTGTAGAAACCGAATTGAAGCTTTCAAATATTAGTGATGAATTGTTTGCGGCAATTACCGATGCTGCACTTGAACAGCTTGAAGAATCTATTATATAACAATTAATCTTCGCCCGCCCGACCGTTAGGTCGATAACGTTTTAACACAAATATCGGATTTTGTTTATCATTCAACCCACAGCAAACACAAAATCAAAAATTTATACCTATTAGGAATATTTTACTTGATTATTTTAAACTATTGTGGTATAATAACTTTTGCTGTAATAAACAGTCCCTTATGCGCTGATAGCTCAGTTGGATAGAGCATCTGCCTTCTAAGCAGAGGGTCGGGGGTTCGAATCCCTTTCAGCGTGCCAATAAAAAAGCTATAACCTTTAGGTTGTGGCTTTTTTATTTTTTTATATAGAGAAAGGGATTCGAAGCCCGAGGGGGCACGAAGCGTTAAGCAAAACAGTTTAAATAACAGTTTTGTAGCTGAGTGGTGCGTCGGCAAAACCGAGAGCGCAGAGTATCCCGTCAAAATTATATTTGTACAACAAAATCCCTTTCAGCGTGCCAATTCATTAACTCATTGCCTAGCTTTTATTTGAAATAATACGTTATATATGCTATAATTAATTTAATCTTTCAAAAGGTGATAATTATGGATTTATTAACATTACAAAACCAGGTTACCGATATTGTAAAGCAAGCGGCGGATAATTATTTCAGCACCCCTGCAACCGTTTTTGAAAAGGGCGGTGCGGCAAACATTGTTACCGATGCTGACCTTAACGTGCAAGAATTTTTAATTGAAAACCTTAAAAATCTTTTGCCAAACTGCAGCTTTTTATGTGAGGAACACGACGTTATTAACACCGATACCGAATTTGTATGGATTATTGACCCAATTGACGGCACAACAAATTTTGCGCGCGGGTTATACGAATGTGCTATTTCGGTTGGCCTTTTGCAAAACGGCGTTTCGGTTTTAGGTGTGGTTTACGCCCCACGTTTAGATTTGTTTTTTTATGCCACAAAGGGCGGCGGCGCTTTTTGCAACGGTGAAAAAATTACCGTTTCAGATAAAAGCTTTAGTCAGTCAATACTTTGCAGCGCATTTTGTCTTTACCACAAGGAATATGCAAAGCAATGCGCCGATATTATACTTAAAGCACTT